>JAFANO010000499.1 GCA_019232645.1 Planctomycetaceae bacterium
TCGCGGGCCTCCTCGGGCGACATGAAGCGGTCGCGATCGGTGTCTTCCTGGAGCCGCTCGAGGGTCTGCCCGGTGTGTTTCTGGTAGATCGCGTTGAGCTGCTTTTTCATCCGGATGAATTCTTCAGCGTGGATCATGATGTCGGTGGCGGTCCCCTCCATGCCGGCTAGCGGCTGGTGGATCATGATCCGCCCGTGCGGCAGCGAGTTGCGCTTGCCCTTGGCGCCAGCGGCCAACAGGAGCGAGCCCATGCTGGCGCACTGGCCGATGCAGTACGTGGCGACGTCGCACGGGACCCACTGCATCGTGTCGTAGATGGCCATCCCCGCCGTGACGCTGCCGCCAGGGCTATTGATGTAGAGGTGGATGTCGGCCTTGGCGTCCTGATGCGCCAGCACCAGCATCTGGGCGACGACCAGGTTCGCCACGTTGTCGTCGATGGCCGAACCGAGGATGACGATGCGGTCCTGGAGCAGGCGCGAATAAATATCCATCGCCCGCTCTTCGCGACCGCTGCGTTCGATCACGATGGGAATCAAAGGCATGGGCTCGTCCCTTTCGGCGCCCGGCGTGTGGCGCAGGATCGTCTCTGGAATCGCTTTCATGGCGGGAGCACCCGGGGGGCCCGCTCGTCTCGCCGCGCCTCGTCTCGCGGCGGGCTCCTCATCGGCGACGGGCCAGGGGGACCTCAGGGACCGACCGGCGGGATCGGGGCCTTCTCGCCGCCGGGGATGTGGCCGACTACCTCATCGACGATCCCATACTCCTTGGCCTGGAGGGCCGACAGGTAGCGGTCGCGTTCGGTGTCCTTGGTGATCCGCTCCATCGGCTGGCCGGTGTGCTTGGCCAGGATCTCGTTGATCGTCTGGCGGCTCTTGACGATCTCCTCGGCCTGGATCTCGATGTCGGAGACCTGACCACCGACCTGACCGTAGGGCTGGTGGATCATGACCTTGGAATTCGGCAGCGCGAACCGACGTCCCTTGCTGCCGCCGGCCAGCAGCACCGCCGCGCCCGAGGCGGCCATGCCGATGCAGTAGGTCGCCACCGGGCAGTCGATGAACTGCATCGTGTCGTAGATGGCCAACGTGCTCGAGACGCTGCCGCCGGGGCTGTTGATGTAGAAGCTGATTCCCTGGGTACGGTTCTCGTACTGGAGGAAGAGGAACTTCATGACCGCCAGGTTGGCCGCGGCGTCGTTGATGACGCCCTCCAGGAAGATGATCCGGTTCTCCAGCAGGAGGTCGCCGAGGGTCATCTGCCGCTGCCGGGCGTAGTCCCGATAGCGTTGGAGCCTTGGCTGGCCCAGGGGGTGGTCGGCATTCATGGGGAACGGTCCTTCACGTGTCAAAGGCCCAGGCCGTCAAAGGCGACAGGGAAGATATCAGGTGTTGAGGCCCCGCCGTGACGGCTCCGGGGTTGAGCTCGAGGGGCCAGGGCCTCGGGCGAGGTGTTCGGAGGCGGGCGGGACGGCCGCGCGGGTCGGGTCGGACCGGCTCGTGAGCCGTCGCGTGGCGACGCGATTCGGGGACGGCGGGCTGATCCTTCAACCGCCCCGCGCCTCGCTCCCGGCGGCCGGGGACTCCACCTCGTCGGACGCCGTCATGGTCGTGGCGGTCTGATCCAGGGTCTCCACCGCCTGCTGCTCGACCAGAGGCACCTCCTCGAACTTGACATATTGTAGGATGCGGTCGAGGGCCTTCCGCTCGAGGACCTGCGAGGCCAGCGTCTCGCCCAGCCCCTCCTTCTCGATCCGGGCGCGGACGCGTCGCGGGCTCTCGTCAGAGCGGGCCGCGATCGACTCGATCTCGATGTCGATGTCCGCGTCCTCAATCGTGATGTCCTCGGCCTCGGCGATCTTCGACAGCAGGAAAAATTCCTTGAGCCCCCGCAGGGTCGACTCGTGCGCGTTGGCGCGGATCTCGGCCTCGCGGGCGCGGATCTCGTTGTCGCTCAGCCCCCCCTGCCGCAACTCCAACGCCATGCGACGGATCGTGCTCCGCTCCTGCCGCGCGACCAGGTCGGTGGGCAGGTCGAACGGCGTCTCCGCCAGGAGCTGGTCGAGGACCTCCTTGCGGATGGCCTGGCGCTGCTGGGCCGCCAACCGCCGCTCGAGCATCTCGCGCAACGCCTGGCGAAGTTGATCCTGGGTCTCGAATCCGATCGAGGCGAGGAACCCGGCGTTGACCTCGGGCAGGCGGAGCTGCTTGAGGTCATTGACCTGGAAGGTCACCTGGACGGCCTGGCCGCGGAGGCTCGGGTCGGCCGAGCCGGAGCCGATCCTGGCCGTGGCTTCGCGAGTCTCGCCGGGCCTGACGCCGAGCAGCGCCTGGCCGACGTTCGGGACGCTCCCGTCCTGGAACCGCAACTCGGGCTGGAGCCGGAACTGGACCTCCTTGGCCTCGTTCAGCTCCTGCCCGTCGCGGTGGAACCGGATGTCGGCGGTCACGAAGTCGCCGATCTCGGCGCCCCCTTCGAGCTTCGGCACCACCTGCGCATAGCGTTCCAGGAACGTCTTCGTCTGCGCGTCGACGTCGGCGTCGGCGATCGTCTTGACCGGGCGCTTGACGGAGAGGGCCTTGTAGGCGGGCAAGGGGAACTCGGGACGGACCTCCACGTCCATCTCGAAGAGCATCGGGCCCTCGTCGGGCAGCTCGATCGCCGCAAGGTCGAGGTGGGGTTCCGAGATCAGGTTGAGCTTGTACTCCTCGTCAAGCTGCTCGAGCGAGGTCATCAGCAGGGAGGACTTGACCTGCTCGGCCACCTGCTTGCGGAAGCGCTTCTCGACGAGCTGCCGCGGGGCGCGGCCGGGGCGGAAGCCCGGGACGGCCGCCTCGCGCTTCATGTTGCCGAAGGATTCGTCGAACTGCCGATCGATATCGGACCGGGCGATCGTCACCTTGAGATGCTTCTTGCACGGTCCGACGTCGGTGATCAGCACGTCCAGACCAAGCTTGCGCGATTCGCCTTCGGCCTGGGCCTCCTCGGCGGTGCTGACGGGCGATTCCTGGTCATGCTCGCCGGTGCTCATCTTCGGGGCTTCCTCGAGAGACATCAGGCTGGATGGCTTGAGACGCCATCACGCACCCGACGCGCTCGAGCGTAAGCCACCAGCCCCTAAATGGCCATCGCCAGAGAGAGCGGGAGATGGGATTTGAACCCACGACAACCACGTTGGCAACGTGGTGCTCTACCCCTGAGCTACTCCCGCGTCATTTCGTGAAGCTTCACGGACCTGACTGGAGGGACGTCTCATCCGATCATCCTCGACCGTGTTCGTCGGGGCAAAACTTAGTATAGAGTCGAGGCCCGAGATTTCAAGGCGATATTCCCGGAAACCGCGGCGGCGGCGCCCCCGGAAGGGTCACGTCGGCCTTGACCCATCCGGTAGGACGGGATAGCTTGCCGCGCGCCGAGGGGGTCCGGGGATGGGCCGCCCGGCAGGTTCACGACCCTCGACGCGAGGCACGCGATGAGACGCATGGCCTTGGCTGCCGCGGTGCTCTCGGGACTGGCTCCCTCGGGTTGCTCGACAATCGGACCCGTGGCCGGCATGCTGCCAGGGACGTCGGGATCCTCGTACGCTGCGGGCAGGGCGACGCAATCCTTCGCCTCCCCGCCCGAGGCGATGCGGTCGGCGGTGGTCGCCGCGATGGACGACCTGCGCATCGGATCGGTCCGGCAGGCCCGCGACAACGGCTCGTTCCTGTTCAACGGCACGACCGCCGACGGCCGTGGCGTGACGGTCGCCGTCCGCCCGCAGCAGGGGGCGGCGCGGGTCAGCGTCCGCGTCGGCTGGTTCGGCGACGAGCCGCTCTCGAAGGCGCTGATGGATCGGATCGGCATCCGCCTGGGCACCTTGCCGCCGTCGGCCATCCCCGTCGAGCCGCCGAGCATCCCCGCATCGAACCCGTACTTCTCGCGCGAGGCGATCCCCGACGAGGTGATGCTCCACGACCAAGCCGACGCGATCTATCGCGACTCGCCCGTCCCTTGATCGCCGGACCAAGCGCGCCTGGATAGTCCCCGAGGATGGCTCCCTGATGACACATGAGCATCAGGGAGCCGTCCTCGAGGATCGTCCTTCCGCCTTGGACGATCGATCCGCCTCGGTTCGGGAGGTCGGTCCCGCGGGTCGCGCCGGCGCCGAAGCGGGCAGGGAAAGACCAACCGCGGCCCGCGTCGTCTCAGCATCCTGCCGGGATGGATCGCGGGCCGTGTGGTTGAACTCCCAGGGGTACGGATGACCGCGCCCCCACCGCAAGAGGGCCGCAAGTCCGGCGCGCGCCTCCGTGCCACCGGGATGGGGCCCTCATTTTCTTCGGACAATCACCCAACGACACCGGACGTGTCTTGAGTGATCATGTTGAGATAATATGGATAGACGTTAATAAGTTCTTGAATGAGAATCACAACTTATACATGATTTATCCGATGTCGTGTTCCAAGGACGTCGCCACGATACGATCCCCGACCTCTTCCGTCAACCCTCTCGCGGACGTTTTTTCGCGACATCGGCCCCGGCCGGGGGTGGCCAGCCCGCCTGGGGACGAAGGCCCCGGGCCGTGACGTCAGCCCCCGCCTTCAGTTACGCCCGTGACACTGGATTTCCGGGTCCCGGCGAGGCCGGGAAGTGCCTCGATGCAGGGCGACCCGGTCGTCCACATCTTGCGGTCTTGACGCGGGGATGCGATCGTTGTAGGGGATCATCGGTCCATTTTTGGCATCATACGGCGTCGTGGCCCGGGATGAGGGTCGAGGAAGGAAAGCCCGCGGGGGACGACGATGACCTTGAAGATCGGCTTCGACTCCGAGACGGTCGGGCTCCGCGGGCTCACGGCCGAAGCCCTGCTCGACTTCGCCGTCGAGCGGGGGTTCGACGGAGTGCAGTTCCTCGACGCCGAGCTGATCGACCCCGAGCTCGACCCCGAAGTCCTGGAAGCCTTCCGCCGTCAGGCCGACGAGATGGGGCTCTATCTCGAGGTCGGCCTGCCGACGCCCAACCCCATCCGCCGTTCGCGGGTGGAGGACCGGTCGATCGGGCCCGGTGAGCACGCGCGCGACCTGGCGTCTCACGTCGAGGCCGTCGCCGCGCTGGGGTGCGGCCACGCCCGCGCCTGCATCGGCGACCGCCACGATCGGTTTCGGCCCGACATCCGGTGGGACGAGCAACTGGACGCGACGTTCGACGTCCTGCGGCGCCTGTCGCCCCTGCTCCGCGAGACGGGCGTCCGGGTCGCGCTGGAGACGCACGCCGACCTGACCGTGAACGAGCTTTGCCACCTGCTCGAACGGCTGGGAGGTGACGTGGCGGGGGTGACGCTCGACACCGGCAACCTCGTGATGCGGTTCGACGAGCCGGTCGCCGCCGCCGAGCGGCTGGCGCCGCACGTCTTGGCGACCCACATCAATGACGCCGTGCTCGCCTTCACCCCCCGGGGCCTCTGCTGGCAGGCGCGGCCGGTCGGCTCGGGGGGCCTGCCCATGCCCGACCTGCTCGCGCCGCTGATTCAGGCCAACCCCGGCCTGAACCTCTCGATCGCGCTGCACGCCAGGACTTACGACCTTCCGATCTACGACCGGACCTGGCTGGCCTTCTTCCCCGAGCTCCGCCCCGAGTCGATCGCGGCCATCGTCCGCATCGCCGCCACCTGCGAGCGCCGCTTCGCCGAGGGCTCGCTCGCCCGGCCCGAGGACGTCGAGGGGATCGCCTGGGCCGATCGCTACCTCGACTGGCTCGCGAGCTCGCTCGGCTTCCTCCGCGTCGTCACGCGGTCGCTGGCGCGCTTCTGACGACCCGGCGCGGCATCGAGTCGGGGGCGGCGACGCCGCCGGATCAGTACCAGAGTTCCATCAACTCGAGGTGCAGCCAGTTCTTCGGGGCGGGCATCAGCGCCCGGAGCTCTTGCGAGGCCGCCATGTCGGGGAGGAAGACGGTCCGATCGAGCTCGCCGGCGACGTCGGGACTGCTGATCGAGAGCGAGACCTCACGGTTATTGCGCAGGCTCAGCTCGTCGAAATTGCCGGTGCCGACGTAGGCCCAGACGCCGTCGGCCGACATCGCCTTGACGTGGGTCATCGCCGGGTACAAGAAGACTCGGACACCGCCGCGGAGCAGGCGGTTGGCCGTCAAGGTCTCGTAGCGGTTGAGCCGGCGGACGTTGCCCCGCAGGGTCAGGATCGCGCGGACGTCCACGCCCCGCTCCCTGGCGGCGATCAGCTTCTCGGTGAGGATGTCGTCGCTGAAATAGGGGTTTTCCAGGTAGAGATGACGCCGAGCGTGGTCCACGGCGTGGTAGATCGTGTCCTTGAGCGACCGCTCGTGGATGTCCGTCCGGACCATCCGGACGTGCGCGTTGGGGGGCATCGGCGGGACGGCGGCCGGCGCGGGGGGGAGCGGGCCCTCGGGGGGCCCGCCGACCTCGCGCCAGCGGTCCTCGAACATCGCCACATACTGGGGGACGATCGGGCCTTCGGCCAGGAAGATGACGTTCCGCCACCTCCGGCGTGCGACCTCCGTCAGGATCATGCTGCCGGACCAGGCGACCCGGCCGTCGACGACGGCGAGCTTGCGGTGATCGAACCGGAAGAACGGTCCTGGGGGCTCGATCAGCGTGACGTTAGGGACGGCCCGCAGCTCGTCGAGGAAGATCCACCGGCCCTCGGCGGCGGCCGGGTTGTGGATCAGGACGCCGGTCCGATCCGCCATCAGGCGGACCCGGACCCCTCGCCGAGCCGCATCGGCCAGCGCCGTCGCGACCTCACGGCCGGTGGGATCGTCCTCCCAGCCGTACATCATCAGGTCGATCCGGCACGAGGCGGACGCGATCAGGTCGAGCAGCGCCCGGATCGACGCCTCGCTCGACGGCAGGAGCGTCAACCGGGCCGGGACCTGCGGGCCGCCCGACCCGCCGCCGAGGTCGCAGGCCGACGCGCCATGGCAATGCGTCGGGCAGCCCCCGTGCAGCGACGCGACCTCGACCGCCCGGACCGCCAGGCGTTCGACCAGCCGGCCGGAGACCTGCGCCAGGGACCGGATCGGCGCACAGGCCGTCGCCCGCGCCGAAGCGGCCAGCGCCTCCCGGGCGATCCGGATCATCTGGGCTCGTCCGACCGCTGGCTGACCCTCGAAGCTCGCTCCCGGCGGCTGCACCGCATTCTCGGGTACCACCCGGTCATGCCCCTCCGCACGCGCCGGACCTGCGGGCGTCGCGACCGCGAGCCCCAACGCCAGGGCGCGTATCCCGCCCATCCGACGTCCAAGCATGGTCGTTCATCCTGAACTTCGGGACCCGTCTCCGCCCCTCTCATCGTCCGGCCTCGTGCCGTCCCTTCAGGATAATGGGCCGTCGGGGTCTCACTCCGGCCACCCCCTGAATATGATGATTTAAATAGAGTATTCATGTATTTATTGGTTCATATTCCTGGATAATGGCTGCGGGAGCCCGATCTTGTTTTGACCTCTCAGATGTAGTCGTTAATCAGGTTCTCGAGCATCTCCTGGCGGCCGCTGAGGTTCGTGTCGGCCTCCCCCTTGG
>JAFANO010000658.1 GCA_019232645.1 Planctomycetaceae bacterium
TCGCAAGGACATCATCGACCTGTTCCGAGTGCCGGCCGGCGCGACGATCCGTCTGAAGGATTACGACCCCGGTTGGGCGCAGACCGAAGAGATGGAGGAGCTCGGCAAGGAAGCCCTGAAGGAGCGGGCCCGGCAGATCCTCGACCAGAACCTCGCGGACTTGACTCAGGCCCAGGACCTGCTCTACGCCGATGATCGGTATGCCGTGCTCATCGTCCTCCAGGCGATGGACGCGGCCGGGAAGGACGGGACGATCAAGCACGTCATGTCCGGGGTGAACCCCCAGGGCTGCCAGGTCTTCAGCTTCAAGAAGCCGTCGGCCGAGGACCTGGACCACAACTTCCTCTGGCGCTACATGCGGTGCCTGCCTGAGCGAGGGCGGATCGGGATCTTCAACCGGTCTTACTACGAGGACGTCCTCGTCGTGAAGGTCCACCCCGAGTTGTTGGCGGCCCAGAGATTGCCGAGCGGGGTGGTGGGGAAGAAGTTCTGGCGGCGGCGCTACCAGGACATCAACGCGTTCGAGCGGCACCTGGTCCGGAACGGGACGGTGATCCTCAAGTTCTTCCTGAACGTGTCGAAGGGAGAGCAGAAGCGGCGGTTCCTCGAGCGGCTCAGCCGCCCGGACAAGCACTGGAAGTTCTCCCCGGCCGACCTGGAGGAGCGGGCCTACTGGGGCCGGTACATGCGGGCGTACGCGGACTGCCTGTCGGCCACCAGCACCGAGTGGGCCCCGTGGTACGTCGTCCCGGCCGACCACAAGTGGATCACCCGGGCCGTCGTCGCCGACATCGTCACGACCACGATCCGGTCGCTGGACCTGAAGTATCCCGAGGTGACCGGCGAGCAGCGGGAGCTCCTGGCCAAGGCGAGGCAACGGCTATCAGACGAATAACCTGCGGAGGAGTCCTGTCCGAATCCCGCGGATTGTACCTGGACATACCCCCCTGGCAGATCCACGCCTTCTCGAGAGACGAGATTCCGCGTAGAGGGAGCAGGATCTCGTGACGGGCCCGGCACGAACCGCACGGGATCCGAGCCCCGAGCACTGGCCTCGGCCGGGCTGAGAGCCTGACGGAGCCCCGCCCGATTCGCGTCCGTCGTCGACCGACAATGTGGGGAGACCGACTCTCATGACCTGGCTCCAGCGCCACCGTGTCCGGCATTACGTCGGCAACTCGATCTGGATCCTCCCCGTGCTGGGCATGGTCGCGGCGCTGGGAGCCGTGCGATTGCTGAACTGGGTCGACGCGGCGATGGGTTGGAGATCGGGCTTCCACCCGGAGGCCGCGCGAACGGTGCTGGGGACATTGTCTTCATCCATGTTCACATTGATTGTATTCGTTTCCTCGGCGCTGCTGGTCGCGGTCCAGCTCGCCAGCGCCCAGCTCACGCCGCGCGTCATCGCGATCGTCTTCAAGGACCCGGTCACGAAGTTCTCGTTGGCCGCGTTCGTCTTCGCCTTCACCTTCACGCTCGCGGCCCTGGTCCGGATCGAGGACTCCGTGCCCCTGGTCACGTCGAGCGTGGCCGCCTACGGTTGCGTGGCGAGCCTGGGCGTCTTCCTCTACCTGATCGACCACATGGGGAAGGCGCTGCGACCGAGCGGGGCCGCGCGGTCCGTCGCCTCACTGGGACGACGGGTGATCGAAAGCGTCTATCCGCGGCGTCTTGCCGAGTCGCCGGACACGTCGCCGGACTCGGCCGACGTCCCCGGCGGGGAGCCTTCAGACACGATCACGAGCCCGACGGACGGTGTGGTCCTCGCCTTCGACGTCCGCGGGCTCGTGTCCCTGGCCGAGCGGGCCGACTGCGTCATCGAATTGGTGCCGCAGGTCGGCGATTTCGTGGCGACCAAGGACGCCTTGTTCCGGGTTTTCCGGGGCGGAGCAACGCTACCGGCGGGTGAGTTGCGCGGCTCGGTCGCCCTCGGACAGGAGCGCACCCTGGAGCAGGACCCGGCCTTTGCGTTCCGGATCCTCGTGGATATGGCCTCCAAGGGGCTCTCGCCGGCGATCAACGACCCGACCACCGCGGTCCTGGCCCTCGACCAGATCCATCACCTCCTCCGAACCGTCGGCGCTCGCCATCTGGATGACGGGCGGATGCGCGATGCGGCGGGCCGGCTTCGGCTCGTCTATCGGACGCCGGATTGGGCCGATTTCGTCCACCTGGCCGTCACCGAGATCCGTCATTTCGGCGCGGCGAGCATCCAGGTCGCGCGACGCCTTCGTGCCATGCTGGAGGACCTGATCGCGGGCCTCCCCGAGGAGCGCGCCGCGCTGCTTCGTCCGGAGTTGGCCTTGCTCCATCGTTCGGCCGAACGCTCCTTCCCGGACCCGGAGGATCAAGCACTGGCGGATATCAGCGATGTCCAGGGTGTGGGCGGCAAGTATGGGCAGGGCCGGCCGAGCCTCCAGGTCAACCAGGCGACACTGCGATGACGATCGACATTCTCGAATAATGTATTGACCAGCACACTCGCATGTCACATTCGTGCAACAACGCCCCTCGAAACTCCATTTCACGCTGAACCATCCCACTTGCAGGAATCCGTCGGGACAGGAGCTGTCGCCGACAGAAAGATGCCATTGTAGCGAGGGCGTTCGATCGGGGTACTACTTCCAGGCACCGGCCGATGGCCTATCCGGCTCACTGGCCGCCCGGAGCTCACTGGCCGTCCGGATTTCCCTCGCCCTCGGGTTTCTCGACGCGAACCAGCGTAAATTGCTGCGACTTCCCCTCGCCGAAGTGGACGAGCATGGTCGTCTCGTCCTTGGTCAGGTTGGCGATGCCGGCCTCGTAGACCGGGGTCTGCTTGTCGCCGACCGTCCACGCGGCCCTCTGACTTGTCTTGTCGGCGGAACCGTAGATCGGCGTGGTCGAATCGGTCAGGGCGTTGTAGTAGTTGCCGCGGATGACGCCCTGCTTGTTGATCGCCATCTGGAAGATGTTGAACGAACTCGACTCCTCGCCCTGGACCATGGCGAAGACGCCGAGCGGCTGCCAGGAGTCGGGGGCGGCGTTGACGTCAGCCTGCGCCGGTGCTGCCGCCGCGTTGCCGGCCTGGGCGATGGCGGCGGCTTGCTGGGAGTAGACCTCGGTGGTCCCGACCGGCTCGCCGCTCACGTAGACGGTGTCACCCTGGTAGACGACCGAACTGCCGTAGTCGTAATAGTAGGGCTGGGCCGTGTAACCGCAGTAGGACGAGA
>JAFANO010000773.1 GCA_019232645.1 Planctomycetaceae bacterium
AACGAATCGGGAACGAATCTGGGAGATCACGACGCGCGTCGCCCAACATCGAGAGAGGGTTCGCAATGTCCAGGACACCGAAAGACGTACGGAAGTTGGCGGAGGACGCCGGGGCCAAGATCGTGGACCTCAGGTTCGTGGACCTGCCGGGGGTCTGGCAGCACTTCTCGTTCCCGGTCAGGGACCTCGCCGACGACCTGTTCACGGAGGGGATCGGGTTCGACGGCTCGAGCATCCGCGGCTATCAGCAGATCCAGGAGAGCGACATGCTGCTGAAGCCCGACCCCGAGACGGCCGTCTTGGACCCGATGCTCGAGGTCCCCACCCTCAGCATCATCTGCAACGTGTTCGACCCGGTGACGCACGAGCCCTACAGCCGGGACCCCCGGTACATCGCGCAGAAGGCGGAGGCCTACCTGAGGAACAGCGGCGTCGCCGACATCAGCTACTGGGGGCCCGAGGCCGAGTTCTACATCTTCGACGATGTCCGCTTCGACCAGAACGCGCAGTGCGGCTTCTACTACATCGACTCGTCCGAGGCGGTCTGGAACTCGGGCCGGGTGGAGGGGCCGAACCTGGGCTACAAGGTCCGCCACAAGGAGGGCTACTTCCCCTGCCCGCCGGCCGACCAGCTCCAGGACATCCGCTCCGAGATCATCCTCAAGCTCGAGGAGGTGGGCGTCCCGATCGAGATCCATCACCACGAGGTCGGCACCGCCGGCCAGGGTGAGATCGACATGCGCTACGGCCCGCTCACCAAGATGGGCGACAGCCTGCTGTTCTACAAGTACATCATCCGCAACGTCTGCCGCAAGCACGGCAAGACCGCGACCTTCATGCCCAAGCCGATCTTCGGCGACAACGGCTCGGGCATGCACTGTCATCAGAGCCTCTGGAAGGGCGAGACCAACCTGTTCTGGGATGAGCAGGGTTACGGCCAGATCAGCCAGGTGGCCAAGCACTACATCGGCGGCCTGCTCAAGCACGCCGCCGCGCTGCTGGCCATCTGCGCCCCCACGACCAACTCGTACCGCCGCCTGGTCCCCGGCTACGAGGCCCCGGTCAACCTCGTTTACTCGCAGCGCAACCGGTCGGCGGCCGTGCGCATCCCGATCTACTCCAAGAGCCCGAAGTCGAAGCGGATCGAGTTCCGCTGCCCCGACCCCTCGACCAACCCCTACCTCTGCTTCGCGGCGCAGCTGATGGCCGGCCTCGACGGCGTCCTGAACAAGATCGACCCGGGCGACCCGATCGACAAGGACCTCTACGACCTCGAGCCCGAGGAGGCCGAGCGGGTCCGGAGCACGCCGGGCTCGCTGGGCGAGGTGCTCGACGCCCTCGAGAAGGACCACGCCTGGCTCCTCAAGGGGAACGTCTTCACCCCCGACGTGATCGAGACCTGGATCACCTACAAGCGCGAGCGCGAGCTGGACCCGATCAACCTTCGGCCCGTCCCCTACGAGTTCTTCCTCTACTACGACCTGTAAGCCGCCGAATTTTTGGGACTCCGCAACGTCCCCCCACCGGATGATCGATCCAGGGGGCCAAGGGGTCCGTGTGCGCGGCACCCAAGGTCCCCGCCCCGATCCAGGCGCGCCTCCAGCGAGGAGGCGCACACGGCGGGGTGGCACGCCCGGAACGGGCGTGTCCGGGTCGGCCTGGCCCCTGGGCACGCCCTCCGCTCCACTCAGGGACGTGCCACCCCGGCCGGATTTCCGCGAACTTCTCGACGGGCTCGTGCGTCTACTACTGTACTCGAGCGATCCGATGCGAGTCATCGGGTCGGTCGGGGCCCGCAGCCCACCGCGAGAGCGTACCCTCCTCCCCCCGGGCCATCCGCCGGGTGGGCCGCGGGAAGGAGGGGGTCACGCTCCTGGAAATCGTGCGGGCCTCTGACTTGACTTTCGGACCCCTACGCCACTGCGGCCATCTTGTGGAGCAGGGTTTCAATGACTTCTGGCGAGGGCGCTTCCGTTCCAGAGGGGCCAAAAACCTCAACGACTCTATAGACGGCTAGAAACCTCGCGATAGCGGCGTTCCAACTCCGCCAGCAATTTGGGGCGTTTGGTCTTGGCTC
>JAFANO010000209.1 GCA_019232645.1 Planctomycetaceae bacterium
CCGGTGCTTGCTCGCCTCGAGGGCGGCGACCAGGTTCTGTGCCGACTTCTTACCCATCCGATCCAGGTCGGCCAGCGTCTTCTCGTCGAGCCGGTAGAGGTCGGCGAGGGTCCGGACCAGGCCCCGGTCGACGAGCTGGTCGATCAGCTTGGTGCCCAGGCCCTCGATGTCCATGGCGTCACGGTGGGCGAACCAGCGGAGCCACTCCTTGAGCTGCTCGGGGCAGCTCGAGGGGGCGCTCGTGCAGTGGAAATCGACCTCGTCGGGGAGGCGTTCGACAGGGGCGCCGCAGCTCGGGCAAGTCCTGGGGAAATCGAAGGAGACCTCAGTGCCGTCGCGCGCCGCGACCTCGACGCGGATGACCTGGGGGATGATCTCGCCAGCCTTCTGGATCATGACCGTGTCGCCGATCCGGACGTCCTTGCGGAGGATCTCCTCGGCATTGTGCAGACTGGCGCGCTTGACGGTCGTCCCGGCCAGGGGGACGGGGACCAGCTCGGCGACAGGGGTCAGCTTGCCGGTCTTGCCCACCTGTACGGTGATCCCGACGAGCTTGGTGACGGCCTGCTCGGCCGCGTACTTGAAGGCGATCATCCACCTTGGAAACTTGCTCGTGGTCCCCAGCCGAGCCCGCTGGCCGAGGTCGTCCACCTTGACCACCAGCCCGTCGGTCTGGTAGTCGAGCGTGTTCCGTCGGGTCGCCCAGCGCTCGGCGTGCCCGATCACCTCGTCGATCGTGTCGTACGTCGCGTTGTCGGGGCTGACCGGGATCCCCCACGTCTTCAGGAGCCGGAGGATCTCGTTGTACGACCTGACGTCGATCTCCTGGAACTCGCCCAACCCATGCGAGACGAAGCGGAGCCGGCGCTGGCCGCAGAGCTTCGGGTCGAGCAGCTTGAGCGAGCCGGCCGTCGCGTTGCGGGGGTTGGCGAACGGCGGCTCCTCGTGCGCGCGGCGCAGCTCGTTGAGCCGGACGAGCTCGGCGTTGGTCATGTAGACCTCGCCCCGGACCTCGAGCAGGGGCGGGTGCCCGTCGCCGAGGACCAGCGGGATGCCCCGGACGGTCCGGAGGTTCTCCGTGATGTCGTCGCCCCGCTCGCCGTCGCCCCGCGTCGCCCCCAGGACGAACCGGCCCTCCTCATAGCGGAGCGAGACGGCCACGCCGTCCACCTTGAGCTCGACGGCGTATCGGACCGGCTCGCCCGGGTTGAGCCCCTTGCGGACCCTCTTGTCCCACTCGCGGACCTCGTCGTATTTGTAGGTGTTGTCGATCGAGAGCATCGGGACGGCGTGGGTGACCGGCTTGAACGCGGCGAGCGGCTCGCCCCCGACGCGCTGGGTCGGACTGTCCGGAGTGATCAGCTCGGGGTGCTTGGCCTCAAGCGCCTCGAGATGCTCCATCAGGCGGTCGTACTCGCGGTCGCTGATCTCCGGCGCCGCGTCGACATAGTAGCGCCGTTTATGCCGATGGATCTCGGCCCGGAGCGCGGCGATCACGGCCTCAACTTCCTTGCGCGACAGCGGTCGGACTCCCGGGACCGGACGCCGCCCCCGGATGTGGCGCCCGGGATGGGAACCAGCGGTCCGTTGCCATCGACAGGAGAGCGGACACCAGCATCACGATGAGCTCGACCGCCAGTGCCCCCGGCCCGTGCCGATCGAGCCACGCCGCCAGGGCCAGCGAACCCGTCCGGGCGCCCGGGCGGTCGGCCACGGATGGGCTGATCAAGTACCCTAACGCCGTTATCACGAACATCGTGCTCGAGACGAGCAGAATGACATAGAACGGGTTCGGGAACAGCGCCTTGCGCGGGTGATCAGTCATCCACCATTCCATTATACAAATAGACAGTTCACTTGTCCATCCCGGAGCAGCAACGTCAGGAAAGAACGGTGGGGAGGCCGGGGAAAGACCCGAAACATTCGGCCCGAAGTTCTTCCGACATGCGTCTCGAAGTCGCCGACAGGAAGTCTGTCCTGGGCATGGCTCCACCTTCGACGACAGTTTCAGGAGCCGTCGAAGACCCACCGGCTACCGGCGATCGCGTAATCGATCAACTCCTCGGGCTGGAACCAGAGGGCGATCTCGCGCTGGGCCGACTCGGGGCTGTCGCTGCCGTGGATCAGGTTGTTTTGCTTGCTGATCGAGAAGTCGCCCCGGACGGTTCCGGGCGCGGCGGCGACGCCGTTGGTGGCCCCGAGCAGCGAGCGGACGACGGCGATCGCCTCGTTGCCCTCGAGCACGCCGACGATCACCGGTCCGCCGGTGATGAAGTCGATCAGGCCGTTGAAGAATGGCTTGCCCTGGTGCTCG
>JAFANO010000176.1 GCA_019232645.1 Planctomycetaceae bacterium
GCTCCGGCGGCCTCCTCGAACGCCCAGGTGACCTTCACGGCGATCGCCTCGACTTCGGCGTCGTGCTGCCACATGTCTTCCGGGTCTTCGGTCGGCACGACCAGGGCGTGGGCGAGATACGCGACTTCGGCGGCACCGATCAGGTCCGGCTCGCGTCTCAGGGACGCCAGCGCGTCCTCCCGTCGGGCAGCCAGCGCCTTCTGGCGATCCTTGATCTTGGTCAATTCCCCCTTCGCCCTCGGGTCGCCCGCCACGGCCTTATCGCGGAGCTTGCCCCGCGCCTGGGCGAGTTCCGAGTCCTGGTACTCGAACCCTCGCGAGACGAAGTCCATTCGCGAGGGGAGACTCTCCAGCCGTTCGCGACGGCGTTCCTCGGCCAAGGGGCGAGCGATTCTCTCTTGCGCGTAGACCCTCGCCGTTGTCGCCAGCTCGCCCGCCCTCGACGCGAACTCGTACGCAGACGCGGGGATGCCGCCCCCGCCCTTCAGCAACAGCAGGTGTTCCACCGGGCACGGCTCGATGGTGTCGTTATTCGCTTGACGCAGCCCGACGAGCCGATACTCCAGGACCTCGCCCCGTGCCAGCGACGGGTGTGATGGGTCCGCCTTCCGCGTGACCGAGATGGTCGCCAGGTGGAACAGGTACGGCTCCTTGGCCGATGGGTCCACGAAGACACCGCCCCGGCGGGCTGCGTCGGCGAATCGCTCGCAGACGTGAACCCGGAGCCGGTCGAAGAGCGGTTCGCCCGGATGGAGGAAGAGGACCTCGGCGGTGTCCTTGGGCTTGCGGACGGTCAGACGTTGCCGCCTCGCCGGAGGATAGGTCTCCAAGAGGTTCGAGAGGAAGTCGAGCGCGCCGGGCTTTTTCATCTTGAAGGTGAACGTCTCGTCCAGGTCGCCCACGACGACGAGCCCCAGCAACGGGGCCGACTTCTCGACAAACCGGCGGACGTAGCCGGGTAGCAGCCGCCGCCAGCCCTCGCGGTCGAGCTTCGCCCGCTCGGCCGCGAGCGACGCCTTGACGTCCCCGCCGTCGCCGTAGAGCCGTCGCTCCCTCGCCTCCAAGGCTTCAACCTGCTCCTTGGTGAGCGTCCCTTCCAGGGCGCGGCAGGCGGCGTCGGCCCCCTGGGGGGTGACGGCCCGCTCCATGTAGTCCTTGATGCCCAGGCCCTCGAACAGCCGCCCGATCACGTCGAAGACCTTGTCCCGGCCCAGTTCCTTGCGGATGCGTTCGAGCTTCTCCAGCAGGGTCTTCATGACCCGTCCCTCACGGGTCTTCCCGGCCACGAGGTTGATGATGTAGACCGGGTCGTGTTCCTGCTTGTAGCGGTGGATGCGGCCCATGCGCTGCTCCAGCCGCGCCGGATTCCAGGGGATGTCCCAGTTCAGGAGCCGCCACGCGAACTGCATGTTCAGCCCTTCGCCCGCCGCGTCGGTGCAGACCATGTAGAGGGCACCGCCGTCGCGGACCGTCTTGCGGAAGAACTCGATCTGCTGCTCGCGATCGCGGAAGTCCATCCCGCCGTGGATGCGGGCGATCTGCCCGGTGAAGCCCAGCCCTTCGAGCCGCCGGACGAGGTAGTCGAGGGTATCGCGGTGCTCGGTGAAGATGATGAGCTTCTCGTCGCGGGCCTCGGGGGCGTCCAGGACCTCGCGGAGCTTGTCGAACTTCGACTCGTCCCCCCTCGCGTCCACCTGCCTGGCCAACTCCAGGAGCGACCGGACCTGGTCCCGCTCGGCGAGCAACTCGGCGAGCGAGACGGCCACGACGCCCCCCAGCGCCTTGCCCTCGGCGATCTCGTTCTCTTCCTGACCATCCTTGCCGGCCTCCTCGTCGCCGGTCTCCTCCTCGAAAACATCCTTGGTGTCGTCGAGCTTCCGTTGCATGGCCGCGAGTCGGTCGGCCGTGATCCGCCCCGCCTGGATGGCGTCGATCAGGGCGTCGAGCTTCTCCACCCGGCGCTCGAACGACCGCAGCAGGGCGAAGGTCGAACTGGCGAGCCGGCGCTGGAAGACGGACATCGCCAGCCGTGCCGCCGAGCGGTTCAGGATGCGGGCGCGGTTGTAGTGGGTCTCGATGTAAGCGGTCGTCTTGTCATAGAGCGTCTGCTCGCTGACCTCGCCCTGTGAAAGGTCATAGCTCAGGGTGTCGCTGACACGGTCGGGGTAGATGCGCTTGCCCTCGAAGGTGACCATCTCCTCCTTGGTGCGGCGGAGGAAGTGGCGGCGTCGGGCGTCGGGCGGGTAGGCGTTGAAGGCGTCCATCGTCGCGAGGATGTCGGGCTCCAGCAGCCGCCAGAGGGCAAAGTAGGGGAAGTCCTTGCCCATGTGCGGCGTGGCGGTCAGCAGCAGCAGGTGGTTGCAGGACCAGTCGAGCGACCAGCGGGAGTCTCCGACCGGGATGCCTGCAAGGGCCTCGGCAACCCGGTAGCGGTCGGTCTTGCGAATCGTGAAGTCGGGCTGGCGGTCCGCCCCGAGCTTATGCGCCTCGTCGAAGATCACCAGGTCGTAGGGTTCGACTCCAGGTTCCTGGAGCCGCGCGAAGGGGCGTTCGCTCGCGAGGGTATCGATGCTGACGATGACCAGATGGCTGTTCGACCCCGTAAAGGGGTTTCCCGAGCGGGTATCCGCGCCGTTGACGATTCGGAAGTCGAGGCCGAAGAGGGTCCGCAATTCCCGCTGCCAGTTGCCGATGAGCCCCGCCGGTGGGACGATCAGGACCCGGCAGAGGAGACGGCGAGCGAGCATCTCTCGGAGATACAGCCCGGCCATGATCGTCTTGCCCGCGCCCGGCTCATCGCCCAGGAGGAACCGCAAGCGGGGCTGGGACAGCATGTGGTCATAGACGGCGATCCGCTGGTGAGGCAGCGGGTCGATCATCGAGATTTCGGTCGCGAACGCCGGGCTAAAGAGATGGCCGTAGCCGAGCCGTTCCCCCTCGGCAACGACCCGGACCACCTCGGGATCAGAGACAAAGTCGATGGGGGGGAGACTCGTGGCTGGCTCGTCTTTCTCGGGGAGACGAATATCCTCGA
>JAFANO010000690.1 GCA_019232645.1 Planctomycetaceae bacterium
GGAAGCCGGTCGTACAGAAGTTGCGGTCCTCGATCCAGAGGTCCCGGGCCCGCACGATCCCCAGGACCTGATCCAGCAGCGAGCGCTCCTGGACATGGCCGTCTTCGCACAGGAGGACGTCGGTGGCGAGCATCAGTCGGGGGTCGAGCACCACCAGCGCCTGCCCCGGCAGGGCCCCGGCCCGCAGCGTGCGCCACTCCTTGAGGCGGTGCTCAGTCCCGGCCAGATGGTTGCCGTCGAGGATCTTGACGTGGTAGCCCGGCAGCAGCTCCGGCCGGCCACCCTTCATCGCGTCGATGACCGGCGCCAGGCGTGCGGCGACCGTGTGGACCAGCGCGGCCGAGAGCCCCGGCTCGGTGCGGTCGATCTTGTCGGAGACGGCCTTGAGCGAAGCCTCGACAACCTCGGCGCGGGCCTGAGAGGCGGCACAGAGAGCGGGCCGGATGCGGCAGACGACCAGGGCCATCAGGTCCACGATCGAGGAGAAGAGGAGCTTGCGCGTGTACTGTCGTACGGCGACGTCTTCGAACAATTGGTCCACGACCCGTGGGCTGAGGGCGTTTTCCAGGACGCCTTGGGCCATGACGGAGAGGGGGGAATCCTGGGCAAACCGCTCGAAGACCTCACTGAGGATCATGGCTGCCGCCTCCCTGGAAGACTGGTAACTCCAAGATTGGCGGCAGCTTAGCGGTTGTCCAACGATAACTTCAGCATTTCGAGTACAATGACCTTACCGCTCTGTCACTTCGATCAGGGAGGTAAGGGACCATGTCCGAGACCCATGAGAAGGATATCCCAACGATCCATCGATGCCCCTGCCCCGAGTGCCGTCGGGAACCCGACGGGGCGGTCGCTCGTGAGCACCGCGCGATCAACCGGATCGTCGCCTGCACCGACGAGCGCAGCCGGCGGCTCGTCGCCGGCTTCCTCGCCCGGCTGTACGGCCACGGGGGAATCACGCTGCTGGCGCGCATCACGGGCCTGGACCGCAATACGATCGCCCAAGGTCGGCGCGAGTTGGACCAGGCCGACCCGCTGCCGCCGGGCCGGGTGCGGCGCCCCGGAGGCGGACCCAAGCCCGTGGAGATCCGACGCCCGGAATCCTGACGGTCCTGGAGGAGTTGCTGGCGGACTCGACCGCTGGGGACCCCGTCTCCGGCAGGAAGTGGACCCACCGCTCGCTTCGTACGCTCCAGAGGGGCCTCCAACGTCGGGGGTTCAAGGCGTGCCCCTCGACCATCGCGCGGCTGAGGCGCGACCGGGACTTCTCGTTGCGGACCTGCCGCAAGAACAAGGCGGGGACCCGCCACAAGGACCGAGATCGGCAGTTCCGCTACCTGGTACGGATGCGAAGACTGTACCTGAGGCTGGGATGGCCGGTCATCAGCGTCGATACCAAGAAGAAGGAGTGGGTCGGCGACTTCAAGAACCCGGGCCGCTGCTGGCGGCGCGAGGATCGGGAGGTACTCGACCATGACTTCCCGAGTTGGGCCCTCGGGCGGGCGATCCCCTACGGCATCTCCGACCTGGCGTACGATGACGGGATGGTCGTCGTCGGGACGTCGCATGAGACGCCGTCGTTCGCGGTGGCCGCTCTCCGCCGCTGGTGGATGGCGGTCGGTCGCTGGCGGTACTTCGGTCGGAGGCGGTTGCTGATCGAGGCGGATTCGGGCGGGGCCAACGCCGCGACCAAGTGGGAGTGGAAGGTGGCCCTCCAACGCTTGGCGGACGAGTTCGGCCTGATCCTCACGGTGACGCACCTCCCGCCCGGGGCGAGCAAGTGGAACCCGATCGACCACCGGATGTTCAGCCTGATCAGCGCCAACTGGGCCGGGGTGCCGCTGGTGAGCTCCGAGACGATCCTGGGCTACATCCGTCGCACGCGCTCGACCAAGGGCTTCCACTGCCGAGCCTGTCTGGATGAGACCGATTACCCCACGGGATACAAGGTGACACCGGAAGAGAAGGACCAGGTCCGACTGAAACCGCGACGTGTATTGCCCAGGTGGAACTACACAATCTGGCCCCATCGCAACCTCGGGAAATGCTGAAGTTATCGTTGGACAACCGCTTAGCGGGTCTTGACCGACGCGCCCGACACCACGAGATGAGAGACGTAGGTTGCCCGGAGGGCGTGGAAATCGATCACCCCGAATCCGTACTCAAAGGGTTTTCAGCGGCTTCAAGGTCGCACCAGATCATCTCGGCTATCCAGACGGTCAGGTCGAAGGCGGGCCGGCCGAGCGCCAGGGACGCCGTCAGGGACGCAAAAGGGCCGCCGGCGTATCGGAGATCAATTATTCGGCTTGGCGGCCGTTGTTCGTGTAGGAGGCCTCGCAGAAGATCACAGGGGGCTCGGCTTCGAGACGGAATAGAACTGGGGTCAGGCTGGTCAGTTCG
>JAFANO010000184.1 GCA_019232645.1 Planctomycetaceae bacterium
GCGAGGTCCGCGGAATTGATCTCCGAGGCCTGCGCGATGGCCAGGTCGTCGTTGAACAACTTGCCGACCTGCGCGTTGTTCGACGCTGACGAGCCGAACGCGCTCGCAAGCTCCGCCTGGAGGGTGCTGGTCTGGGCGGACGTGAGCGTGCCGTTATTGCCCACGGTCCTCGAGGCGGCAACCGCCGTGAGCAGGTCGTTCTCGAAGGTCTGGTACAATTGTCGATTGGGGAAGAGGCCGGCTTGCTCGAGTGCGTGGAAATCGGAGTGCAACGCCACGATTTGGGCGACCGTCTCGGTCGACTTGCTCTGGATCGCTTGGATGTCGCTCTTCAGTTGCGTGACGGCCGTCGTCAGTTGGGTGTTCTGCGTGCTGCCCTGAGTCCTGCCGAAGCCGCCACTCCCGAAGAAGAGTCCGCCGCCGCCGAAGCCCTGAGAGGGCCCGAACGGAGACAGGACGGTACGCTCTTCGAGGCAATCCCAGGAGAGTGACGCTTTCCTCGACCGGCGGGGCGAGGCCATCGGGGTCTTTCCAACTCGGGCGGCGAAGATGCCCCGCGTGATGTCGCTCAAACTCTGCATTGCATCGTCTCCGTGGACAAGTATTGCTCAGACTGGATTGCGTTCCGGGTTCTGTGCGGAAAAATCCATCCGTCGCCTTTCTCATTGCGCGATCTCGCCCGCGGCGCGCGCGTTTTTTTCGGCAATCCCTCGAGATGGTCCCCGATTCGGTTCTCAAACCTTGGCAGGATCGGGTGTTCCCCCGATCGGACGGGGATCGGGCGTTCTCATGCCGCGCGATCTTGGGCGTCGCGCGGCGGACCCGACGCGTGCGACCGCGATCCGAGGTCGCTTGACGATCAACAAGCTTCAAGCCGGATCGTCTGGCATTGCGCCTCGGCCAGGTCCGTACCGGCCAGGCCAGGTCGACGCGATGCATTCATCAGCACCGAGAACACCGGCTCGATTCTTGAGGTAGAGCGCGGAATCGTTCTGCTCGAAGCCCTTGGTCGTGACCGCGACGCCCGTCGCTTCCTTGGGGGGAACCGTCCCAAGGTGGGGCATGGGGTGAAGTGTCCGAGCTTGACGCTTGGCGGCACTAGGCAAGGCGTGTTTCAGGCCAGCGATCTTCCGTGATTCTCAGCGGTTCCACCAGCAAGAGCCAGCCGACCACGAAGGAACCCCGTCAAGTACCGGCGGGACCGATCTGGGACGAACCCGATCGGATCATACCGAGTCGTCCCGCCCCGGAGGGACAGGCACCCGGCGGATCGGCCGGCGGCCCCCGACGCCGGTCGGCCGGCGGCGTCCGGGGGTCCGTGAAATTGCGGCCGGAAATCCTTTGACAAGAGCCTCTCCATCCCTCATGCTCGGCGATGCAAATGGCAGGAACGTCGTGCATATCCCCGATAGAAATTCGACCCGTCTGACGCGTGTCATCGATGCTCCCCGAGGACCCGGCGCCCTCGAGCGCATCACCCGCGTCCCCGCGAACCGGGAGAATCCGTGCCATGCCCGCGACCCTCACCGCCCAGGACAACCTCGACCTGAGGTGCATCAACACCATCCGGACGCTGTCGATCGATGCCGTCCAGGCGGCCAACTCGGGCCACCCGGGCACGCCGATGGCCCTGGCACCGGTGGCCTACTGCCTCTGGCAGAAGTTCCTCCGGTACGACCCCGGTGACCCGATCTGGCCGAACCGCGACCGGTTCGTGCTGTCGGCGGGTCACGCCTCGATGCTCCTCTACTCGCTGCTCCACCTGACCGGCGTCAAGGCGGTCAGCAAGGACTACGAGAACCTGGGCGCGCCGACGGTCACGCTCGACGACATCCGGCGGTTCCGCCAGCTCGACAGCAAGTGCCCCGGCCATCCGGAATACCGCTGGACCTCGGGCGTCGAGACGACCACCGGCCCGCTCGGCCAAGGGGTCGCCAACAGCGTCGGCATGGCGATCGGCGGCAAGTGGATGGCCGCGCACTTCAATCGGCCCGAATTCAACCTCTTCGACTTCAACGTCTACACCATCTGCGGCGACGGCGACCTGATGGAGGGGATCTCGAACGAGGCCGCCAGCCTCGCCGGGCACCTCAAGCTCTCGAACCTCTGCTGGGTCTACGACAACAACCGGATCACGATCGAGGGCCCGACCCGCCTGGCCTTCAGCGACGACGTCGCCACCCGGTTCATCGGCCTGGGCTGGAACGTCACCCGCGTCGGCGACGCCAACGACCAGGCGATGCTGGCGCGGGCCTTCCACACGTTCCTGAACACGCGCGGCCGCCCCACGCTAATTATCGTGGACAGCCACATCGCTTACGGCGCCCCCAACAAGCAGGACACCAGCGCCGCCCACGGCGAGCCGCTGGGCGAGGAGGAAATCCGCCTGACCAAGCGCGCCTACGGCTGGCCGGAAGACGCCAAGTTCTACATCCCCGACGGGGTGTACGACCACTTCCGCGACGGCATGGGCAAGCGCGGCAAGGAGCTGCGGGACGCCTGGTTCGCGCGGGTGAAGGAGTACCGGGCGAAGTACCCGGACCTGGCGGAGCAGTTCTATCGCATGATGCACCGGCAGCTGCCGGAAGGGTGGGACAAGAATCTGCCCG
>JAFANO010000002.1 GCA_019232645.1 Planctomycetaceae bacterium
CACGCGGAGACAACCTCTCGTCCCGAAATCCCAACCGTCTGCCGTCATCCTCTCATTGCACCTGGTCTGCTGATGGGATACTCGAGATCTCGAATTCGAGATCCGGGCAGATTGCGCAAACGACCAGGGATGCGTATCAGAGCGTCGACACTCGTCCGTCGAGGTCCATCAGGAGGCAGCGCACCGCGAGCGTCGGGTATTCCCGCGCGATCCGAGAGCGGAGCATGTTGGCGAACTCGGCGTGCTTGAGGGCCTCGGCGTCCGGGTCACCGGTGAAGTCGAGCCCGAGCAATTTGCGGTAGGCCCCACAATCGCGGTGTTCCAGGATGTGGACCTCGGCGATATCATGCAGCTCGCGCGCCAGCACCAGGTGGTCCCAGAAGGTCTGTCCCCAGTGGGGCGTTGCCGGAGACATTACCCCCAACGCCGCACCGGCCAGGATGACGTGGTCATAACGGTCGGTGAGGTTCCGCCCGTCCATGTAGGCCACGATCTCGTCGAGCAGGCGCAAGTCCATGCAACTGAGCAGCAGGACGTTGTGGGATCGCTCACTCACAGGGTTTTGCTCTTGCCCTGCTCCGGTGCTCGCCATGATCGAGACCTCGAGAACGGCGTCGTGGTCGGTCCGGACGATTTCGTCCGTCATGCGGACCCACCTCGATCCCCCTCAAATCCCGCGCCGATCACCGGGAAATCGCCCCGATCCCGGGGCCATCGGCATCCCGGCCGCCGGAGGAGTCTGTGTTCTGGGCGGGAAGAATCGTCGCGAGAATCCAGCTCGTCCAGCCGGTCCGCGGGCAGATGATCCTGGGTTCAGCGTGCCGCTGCGCCAGGCTTCCGTGGGGAGGTCGGGTTCTTGATGGCCTGCGACAGCGCCTTCTCGAGGGCCGGCCCGCGCAGCTCCAGTCGGGTGATGACGCCCTGGGGGTCGATCAGGAACGAGGCGGGGATGGTGCTCACGCCGAAGGCCTCGACCAGGTCGGCGCCGCTGCTGGCGTTGTGGATCTGACGCCATGGGAGCTTCCGCGACCGAGCGAAGTCGAGCACGGCGGCCTTCGTGTCGTCGAGGCTGACGCCGACGACCTCGAAGCCCGCGTCGCGATACTTGGCGTACGCGCCCAGGAGCCGGGGAAGCTCGGCGACGCAGGGGGCGCAGCAGGTGGCCCAGAAGTCGACCAGGACGTACTTGCCCCTCAGGTCCTCCAGGCGGAACGTCTCTCCTGTGACGTCCTTGGCCACGACCCGGGGCGCCGGCTTGCCGACCAGGTCGAGCCGGTTCAGGTCGTCCTTGACCTTCTGGCGGAGGTTGGGGCTCTCGCCGAAGCGATCGAGCAGGGTCCGGTAGACCTGGCGCGCGACCTCGTACTCGCCGGCCGTCGTGGAGGCGTTGGCCAGCGTGTCGGCGAAGTTGGCGGCGAACTCCTCCTGCTCGGGCTTGCCGAGCGTTCGCATCAACTCATTGTACCGCGCCAGCGCCTCGGCGAAGCGGCCGGCCTGGGCGCGCGCCATCGTCGCCACGATCTGGGCCAGCGACCGGACGGCACCGTCGGGGTGGTCGGCCAGGTACCGGGCCGCCACCGCTTCGTGCTCGGCGAACCAGTCGTGCTCGATCAGCTTGTCGAAGAGCGTCATGTAGGCCTGGTCGACGTCTTCGGCCTTGGGATGGTCGCGGATGTGGGCGATCAGGTCGCGGATCAGCGCGCGGTCGTGCGCGTTCTGGAGGTCGGCGACGCTCGCAAAGGTCGGCGCCGGCCCGTCCGCCCGGGCCACGAGCGGGGCGGCGAGGACGACCCCGAGGGCGATCAAGATCCGAGCCATCATCGCGAGGGGTTCTCCCATGGCGAGGGGAGGGTGCGGGCGACGCGCCACCCAGATCGGCGCGTCGCCCGTCTTCCTCCGGAGGTTCAGGACGGGCCGGCGACGGCCGGCGCCCCGACCGGCCTCGGCGCCGGGGAGGTCCGGGCCGGGGTCGGGTCGCAGACCAGGTCGGCGATCATCGCGCTCCAGCGCGTGCAGCAGGGTTCTTTCTCGTGCGCGACGAGGAACGCCTCGCGGCCCCGCGCGCCCAGCTTGGCGACGAGCTCGGGGTCGTCAGCCAGCAGGGTGACCGCCTCGACCAGCCCGTCGACGTCGCCCAGGCGGACCGTCAGGCCGCACTCGGACTGGCGGATCGTGTCGGCGGTCTCGCAGTGCTCGGGCCCGACGAACAGCACGGGGCGGCCCGAGGCCATGGCGCCGTAGAGCTTGCCGGGGACCACGATCCCGGTCATCTCGCGTCGCATCGAGACCAGGTGGACGTCGGCCACCGTGAGCGAGGCGTGGAGCTGCTCGCGGGGGAAGTAGTCGAGCAGTCGGATGTTGTCCAGCCCCTCGGCCTGCTTGGCCGCGACGACCTCGGCCAGGCGGGGTCCGCCGCCGACGAAGAGGAACGCGACGTCCGGGCGGTCACGGAGCCGGCGCGCGGCCTCGAGGAGCTCGTCGAACGCGTGCGCCAGGCCGAGGTTCCCCGAGTACATCGCGACGAACTTGTCCGCCAGGCCGAGCGCCTCGCGGAGCGGGTGCCCCGCCCGGGGCAACGGGTAGACCTCGTCGCGGCGGCTCCAGACCGGGATCGTCGTCACGCGGTCGGGCCGGGCCCGCTTGGCGAGGATCCGGTCGGCCATGTACGGGCCGAGCACGACGACCTTGTCGGCCTGGCGATAGACGAAGTCGCTCAACCAGGCCAGGAGGGCGACGATCGGGTTGCGCGGCGACATCCGCCCCAGTGCCAGGCTGGCGTCGGGGTGGAGGTCCATGCTCCAGTAGATGTGGCGCGACCTCTTGAGCCGCCGGAGGATCGTCCCGACCAGGCCGATGATCGGCGGCGTGGTCAGCGTGGCGATCACGTCGAACCGCGGGAGGGCCAGCGCCAGGACCAGCGCGCGGGCGTAGAAGCTCAGGTAGTCGGTCATCCGGGTCAGGGTGCTCCGCCGCCCCAGCGATGTGGTGGGGACGCGGTGGATGGTCACCCCGTGATGCACCTCGAACGTCGGCGGCCGGGGCGCGCCGGGCTTGTAGCCCCCCTGGCCGCAGAGGACGTGGACCTCATGCCCTTCGCCGGCGAGCGACTCGGCCAGGTCGGCCAGGTGCTGCGCCGTCGAGGCGTGATCGGGCCAGTAGTACTGGTTGATGAACAGCAGCCGCTTGGGACGGGCCGAGTCCGGCAACGGCAGCGGCATCGCCGGTGGCAGGCCCCTCGGCGTCGAGACGCCGCCACCCGCCCGGTCGGCGCGCCACCGTTGCGCCACGCCCCTGCTCCCCCGCAACCAGGATCTCACCATTTGGCATCCGCCTGAGCCTTGTTGGCCCGGTACCAGGCGATCGTCTTGGCCAGGCCGGTCCTCAGGTCGGTCGGCGGCGTCCAGCCGTCGAGCTCGCGCCTCATCCGCGTCACGTCCAGGACCTTCTTCATCGCCCCGTCGGGCTTGTCCGTGTTCCAGACCATCTTGCCCCGGTAGCCCGAGACCTCGTGGATCGTCTCGGCCAGCTCGCGGATCGACGTCCCGATCCCCGTGCCGATGTTCAGCGGCAGGGCGCACTCGTTGTACTTCTCGGCCGCCAGCACGATCGCGTCGGCGCAGTCCTCGACGTAGAGGAACTCGCGGATCGGCCGGCCGGTGCCCCAGACCTCGACGCTGGGGACCCGGGCCAGCTCGGCCTCGACCCACTTGCGCACCAGGGCCGCCACGACGTGCGAGCGGTCGGGGTTGTACGAGTCGCCGGGCCCGTAGAGGTTGGTCAGGATCAGGTGGATCGAGTCGAGGCCATATTGCCGCTTGTAGGCCTGGGCCTGCACGGCCATCATCTTCTTGGTCAGGCCGTAGTTGACGACGCTGGCGTGGCAGGGACCGGCCCAGAGGTCGTCCTCCTTGAGGTCCCCCTCGAGGTAGCCGGGGTAGCTGCAGGCGGTGCCGATGGCGACGAACTTGGCGACCCCGGCCAACCGGGCGGCCTCCATCAGGTGGGCACCCATGACCAGGTTGGTGTAGTAGAGCCTGGCGGGCTCGGTGACATTGATGCCGATGCCGCCGTAGTAGGCGGCGGCGTGGACGAGGAGGTCGCAGGGGTGCTCGAGCAGGCAGCGGAGGCAGGCGTCGAGGGTCGTGAGGTTGTAGTCGCGCTGCCTGGGGACGAAGACCTTCGCCCCCAGGTGCTCGAACCTCCGCACCAGGTGCTGCCCCAGGAACCCCGCCCCGCCGGTGACCGTCACGCGCTTCTCGGCCCAGAATCCTTGCATTGGTGTCCTCCTGGTGTGGGAGCCCCGATCTCGGTGGATCGCACTTTGGCGACCTACCCTGGTGATGAACTCATGAAAGTATCCCAGAGCGTCAGGCGGAGACTCGGGGCCGGGACCCCCGCCCGACGGCTTCCCCGGGTTCCAGGGATTTTGCGCATCCGGTTTGCGGATTTGATCATTAAGATTTCAGATTCGAGATTTCAGATTCGAGATTCCGGTCGTGTCCCATGGCCGTTGAACGGGCCCAATGGAGGCCGGCCCTATTCTCACCTAAATTCTTAATCGCCAATAGGTTGAGTCATGAGGGACGGGGCCTCGCGGGTCATTTATAACGAATATCGATCCGACTAATCGTTAACGAGACCTTCGGCGCACTTAAGTCTCTGGCGTTCAAGCGGTTCGCAATTCGGCGCCGAAAAATCGTCACCCTGGATCGTCAAGTTATTCAACAGACGTCAGGACACCACCGAGATTCCGAATTCGAGATTTCAGTAGGAGTTACGCAGTTGGGGGCTCAGTGACCGCGCGAGCTGTTACTCTGAGAGCTCGAGGGAAGATAGGCAACACAACAGGGCTTACCGCCGCGTTACTGGGTTGCCCATCTTTCCAAGCGCCTGGAGCATCAAACCGCCAACTGCGTAACTCCTATTGAGATTTCAAATCTCAAATCACCAGACCGGTGCACAAAATTCCTGGGACCTGTATGAGTCGAGATTTCGAATTGAGGAACGAGCTGGTCTGTCATCCCCCTCGCCCCCCGTCTTCGGGGGGCGAAGGCCGTGTCGCCGATCGCGGAAGACCTCTCGGCTCCTGTCGGGCCACTGGTGGTGCTGACAACCTCGCCTCATCCCGGAACCACCCACCCAACCCTCCCCCGCACGGGGGGAGGGCTGAAATCCGGCTCCCTCCCCCCCCGAGCGGGGAGGGCCGGGGTGGGGGGCGGGGATGGGCCCGGTGGGACGCCTCCACCAATTCACCTCCATGAGCCGACCTCTCAACCCCTCCCCCCGCGAGCGGGGCGGGGGAAGACGTCGCGCCTCGGGCTCGGGCTGGATTGATCAGCAAATTCCATCATCTTGCGTTTGATCACGGCTGGGGCGCCTGTTCGGCCCAGAGGCGCACGGCCTCGGCCAGGGTGGCGACCTCGGCCATCGCGCCGACGCCGACGTCGCCGCAGGCCAGGCGCTTGGCCTGGGGGGGGATGAGGACGAGCCGGGGGGAGTGGCGGGCGAAGACGTCGGCCGCCTCGTCGAGCGTCCAGGAGTCCCCCGCGCGGCCGTCGCCACGGTCGTCGAGCAGTTGGCGGAGGTGCCTTCGCGTCGCGGGGCTCCGCCACATCAGCGTGTTCATGGCCGGGGCGAGGATGACCGGCCGGGCGAAGTCCCAGGCGCGGAACACGCAGGTCAGGAAGTTGTCCGCCAGCCCGAGCGCGAACTTCGCCAAGGTGTTGGCGTCGAGCGGGGCGACGATCAGCAGGTCGGCCCACTGGCGAAACACGATGTGCAAGACCAGGTCGTCGCGCCGGTAGCGCGGGCCGGGCCACTCATCGGCGTCGCAGTAGAGCGGGCCGCCGGAGGGGTCTCCGGGGCCGAGCTCGGCGGGGTCGAAGAAGTAGAGCGCCGGCTCGGTCGCGACCACGCGCACCGAGTGCCCCCCGGCGCGCAGGGCCGAGTACAGCGCGGGAGTCCGGATGGCCGCCACGGAGCCGGTCACGCCCAGGATGATGCGCGCCATTGGAGGTTCGATCGAAGGAAGGGGGGAGAGGAGGCTCGCCCGGCCAGGAGGACGATCAGCGGCGGTCGGCCGAGAGCGGCTCGACCACTTCGTTGATCGCCCGCGCCAGGTTGTTCCAGAGAGTGCGCCGCAGGTGCTGGCTCTCGCGGCGGGTCAGCAGCAGGCGTTCGCTCGCGCGCGACGCCAGCGTGGCGACGATCACCTTCAAGTCGGTCTGGAGGATGCCCGTCAAGTCCTCGAACTCGTTGGGCAGGTCCAGGCTGGTCAGGGGAGTCTTCTGCTCGCAGGTGGCCATCACAACCCTCCTTGGCTGAGGAAAATCACGACACTCGGTTTCCTCCCGAGCGAATCTGAAACGAAACCGTGATTCAACCCCCAGTCAAGTTTTTTTCCTCGTCAGACATCGGTATCGGATTTCGCCGGTCAAGGTCGCGGGGCTCGGGTCTCACTTATCGATCCCGAACCCATGCAATCGCCGCGCCACTGCCTTCATTCATTCGATGACCGATACAACATTGGTCCCGGGAGATACGGCGGGGGGCCGCGGCGAGGACCGTCGCGGCCCGATTCAGAACCAGGCGGGCTCGGGGTCGCGACGGGCGCCGGGGCCAATCGCCTCTTGGACGAGCTCGACGAGTCGGGGCCCGTCGATGAGCTCGATGGGGTGCTCGGCGACGAATTTCTCGGC
>JAFANO010000269.1 GCA_019232645.1 Planctomycetaceae bacterium
GCCCTGGACCTCGTCCCTCTGGACGGGATCACGGCCGACGAGGCGTACGGCAAAAACGGGGAGTTCCTCGACGAGGTGGACCAGCGGGAACTGCGGTACGTCGTCGAGGTCCCGGTCACGACGACCGTCTGGACCGAGGATCCGGCCTCGTGCGTCCCACCGTATGGCGGTCGGGGTCGCGTGCCGACACGATCGAGCCGAGCGGCCGTGGCCTCGGTGTCCGAGGTGGTGTCGTCTCTGGGGCGCGAGGCTTGGCACACCCTGTGTGTTGTGGATCAAGGGGCCAAAGGGCCGTTGGTCTCCGAGTTCGCCGCAGTGCGTGTTTGGGCGGTGCGTCACGGCCAGGCGGGCCCACCGATTTGGTTGCTGGTGCGTCGGTCGTTGGAGCCGACGCCCGAGATCAAGTACTACGTCAGCAATGCCGAGGCGTCGACGCCACTGGAGGTGCTGGCGCGAGTCGCCTGCACCCGGCACAAGGTCGAGGAGTTCTTCGCGGAGGCCAAGAGCTACTTGGGCATGGCGCAGTACGAGACACGGTCGTGGGTCGGCTGGCACCATCACATGAGTCTGGTGGGGATGGCTCATCTGTTCATCACACTGACGCGACGTGACCTGAAAAAACAACGCCGGAGTTAACGTTGGACCGAACGGTGCGGCTGCTCCGGGAGGCGATGGAGATCCCAGGGCTGTCCCTCCAGATGGCGATCTTGCTGATGGGCTACCACATTCACCGCAACGAGATCGCCATGAAGTCACACACCAAGACATGGATGGCCAAACACGAGAAGGTCAAATACCTTCTGCTGTAGAACTAGGAAAGCTCGGCTATCTGGATTGATTCGGACGAATGAATTCCCGGAAAGGCAGAGAAATTGAGTTTGATAAATTAATATATAAATATCATACATGAGCACTGAGCGACAGGCTTGGCGGGCCAATTTGCTTCAGAGTGCAACCTAACCCATTCTCCAACCTTCGTTGCCTATCCAGAGATTGCCTGGATCGCGGAAAGCGCAGAGTGAACTGGATGCCTGAGCGTTGTTTTTCGCTCCAATGCTCTCGGAAGCCCGAGAGCGCCTGCCCTCTCAACGCGGAGGGGTCGGTTTCTCCCCGTCGGCGTCGGTCGCGGCGGGCGGGAGAGTTGCCCGGAACGGGCCGGGGGTGGCCGGTGGCGGTGGGGCCGGAGCCGGCGCCGGGGTCGGGGTCGCATCTGGAGCCGATGCCGGGGCGGGCGGGTGCTCGTTGATCTCGCAGCCGACGGCCCGCTCCAGGGACGCGATGGCCTTGCCCAGCTCCGCCTCGACCTGGGTGATCTGGAGTTGGACCTGGAGCACCTCCCGCAAGGACGACTGGACCGTCGCGTAATCGACGTTGCCCTTGGCGTAATCGCTCCTGGCCAGGTCGAAGGATTCCTTCGTGCGGGGCAGGATGCCATCGCGGAGCAGGGAAAGGACTCCCCGCTGGGCCTTGACCTGCACCATGAGCTCCTGGATCTCGCCGGAGGTCTCGTCCCTCTGGGCCTCGTAGAGCTTCGCGTCGGCGAGGGTCCGCTCCCGGGCTTCGCACACCCCGGCCCGATATTTGTCCCGGTAGACCGGCAGGTTGAAGGCGACGAACAGGCCGACGTTGGGGAAGCCGCTGGCGGTCTTCGGTGTGACGGCGTTCGTCTTTTCCATGTCCATGTAGGTCAGGCCGAGCGTGAGGTTCGGGTAGAACCGCTTGCGGGCCAGCTCGACGGCCTTCTCGTCGCGGACGATGGCGGCCAGGCGGCCCGTCAGCTCGGGGCGGGCGGCGATGGCGAGCTGGTAGAGCCGCTCGAACTCCGCGGGGATGGCCGCCAGCGACAGCTCGGGCAGTGTCCTGAAGTCGGCCTCGGGGCTGAGGTGGAGCTGCCGTGCCAGCGCGGCGCGGGCCGAAGCGATCCCCTGCCGGTTTTCCGCGAGATTCCGGTCCAGCTCGTTGATCAGCGTCCCGGCCCGGATCACGTCCTGCTGGGTGCCGCCGGTCGAGAGTCGTTCGCGGGCGATCGCCCGGAAGTCCTCCAGGATCTTGCGGTTCTCGGCCAGGAGCTCCTCGGTCTTCAAGCCCGCGTAGAGGTTGTAATAGGCGCGCTTGACGGCGGCGACGGTGTCGAGCTGGGCGGCGGCCAGCTCGGCCAGGGCGACTTGAACGTCCGACTCGGCCGCCTCCCCGCGGAGCCGCAGCGTGCCGAACCACGGGAACTGCTGCGCGAGCGTCAGGTTGTAAGGGTTGTAGCCCATCAAAAAGTACTGAGGCGCGACGCTCGGGATGGGGAAGATCACGTTCGAGGCGACCGGGTCGTCCAGCGTCGTGACCTGCGGGATGCGGTACCTCAACGACTGGACGTTGTGGTAGGCAGCTTGCACCGTCCGGTTCTCGACCAGCGCCCTGCGGATGAAGACGTCCACCGGCTGCGGACCCGTCAGTTCGGGAGGGACCAGGACCGGGTCCGACTCCAGGTCCATCGGCTGGGCGGGGTGGACCGATTCCGGTGGGTTGTAGGCGGCCGTCCCCACCTGCCCGTCGACCTTCGCGGCGTCCGGCCGCCGGGTCGTCTGCGCGCAACCGACCACTCCGCAGACGAGGACCGCCGTCAGGGCGGGGGACCATCGTCGAGCCATTGCCTGCCTCCAACGCCGATCCAGCGAGCCCGCGTGATGAATCGGCAAGACGTCCTGTGCCGCTCCGGTGGATTATTCCGGGTGCCCGGTTTTTTCCGGAGATCGAGGAGGCATCGATGAGTTTCGGAAAATGATTGGATTGCGAGCAACCCCGCGGCTCTGGCGTACCGATGAAGATAATCTCGCGTTGGATTAGGGATTGAGCTTGTCCGATGGGGCAGGCACGTTATCATGAAATGTGGCTGGTAAACTGGGTAGTTTTTCGGTGCCGTCATGACCGACATTCGCCTCAACTTCCGGCATCCCTGGTTCGCCCTCGCGGCGATCATGGGGATGTTGTTGGTTGTGAGTGACGCCTCGGCATCGACGAAACCGGCCTTGCGGGACACGTCCCGTTCGTGCTGCCTCAAGCGCATCTGCACCGCTTGCTGCTGTGAGCCGGCGAGCGTGCCGACTCGTCGCGATACCGCCGAACATTCAGTGGCCAATCGGCCGAGTGGAGCCGTTCTAGCCAGTAGCCCTGCTCTCCCCTGCGAATGCCGCTCGAATGATCCGGCTGCTCCAGCCCAGAAGCCCGAATCTCACTCCGATGATCATCGCTCCGACCGAGATCGCGATGAGACGGTCGACCCGACCCTCGACTCTCCGCCCGCGATTCCCTTCATTGGGGTCGCTCTGCCCGTCGCCAGCCTCTCAAAGGCTCCCCTCTACCTCCACACGACGCACCTGTTGCTCTGAAACT
>JAFANO010000354.1 GCA_019232645.1 Planctomycetaceae bacterium
GCGACGCTTGCAGAAGGCAAGTAAAATTCCGGATGATGAAGCGCGCGAAGAAGACGAGGCCGGTGCGTCGCTCCGATTGTGCGGTCGCGTGCGCCTTGGACATCGTCGGCGATCGCTGGACGTTGCTGGTCGTGCGTGACTTGCTGCGTGGCAAGCGATACTTCGACGATTTCCTGCGCTCGCCGGAGGGGATCGCCACCAACGTCCTGTCGGCGCGGCTGCGCGCGTTGTGCGCGCAGGGCTGGGTCGAGAAGACGCCGGACCCATCCGATCAGCGGCGATACACCTACCGGCTCAGCGACGACGGTCTGCGTCTGGGCGAACTGCTCGGCGACATCGCCGCCTGGGGCCTCAAATACCTTCCAGGGACGAAGATTCTGGACGGAAACAAACTGGCCCAGAGATGAGCGCGCAATGTCCCCGCCAGAATGGGTGGCAGAGCACGCCGCTCTCCCGCCCGGAGTGGCATCAAGGAAAGCCGAGGGACGCTGGCCGCAGTAGGCGTCATCCACCGAATCGTGGACTTTGAGCCGCTGGATCGCGACGCACACTTGGCCGGAATTGAGCGTGGCACCGGCAAAGATCTTCGGTGCCACCTCCTTCGGGTCGACGTCGTCGAGCACGATCGCCGCGTCGTTGCCGCCGAGCTCCAGCGTCAGGCGCTTCAACGTCCCGGCGGCGCTCGCCATCACCTTCCTGCCGGTCGCGGTCGGGCCGGTGCATGCGACCTTGGCCACGTCGGGGTGGCCGGTGAGGGCGGGTCCGAGGTCGTTCTGAACGACGAGGACGTTGACGACGCCCGGCGGCAGGATCCGGGCACAGAGCGCGCCGAACCGGAGCGTCGTCAGCGGCGTGGTCGGGGCCGGCTTGGCCACGACCGTGTTGCCGGCGCGCAGGGCCGGCGCGACCTTGATCTTCAGGAGGAGCATCGGGAAGCTCCAGGGCGTGATCGCCGCGACGACGCTGAGCGGCTTGCGCTGCCGGACCACCTTCCGCGCGGCGTCTTCCTTGAGCACCGCGGGCGACAGGTCGAGCGCGGCGAAGTCGCGGAGCGTCCCGACCGAGCGGGCGATCTCGTCGAGCGCCTGCGGCAGCGGCTTGCCCTGCCGATTGAGGCACTGATCGGTCCAGCCAACGGCTGCCCAAAGTAGAGGTTGGCGACCAGCAGCCCGCATCCGGCCGCCAAGACGAGGATCATCCGTCCAGGCACCCTGACGCCCAAGGCCGGCGGTTCAGTTGTGGTCGATGTGGCCATGATGGGGACTTCCGTTCGGTTGCCCTGCTCTTGTCTCTGTAGCAGGTTCCGCACCTGTTCCGTAAGCGCCGAGCCGCTGCGTTCAGGATGTCGCAAGCTCTCGAAGAGAGCCAACGCCTTCCGAGCCATGAGGTCGCGTTGGCTACGCTCGGATTGGGATAGCCTCGACTCGATCTCAGCAAGACGATCGGCGTGACCTAGACAAGGTTCACGTGCTTCCGCCAGCGTCTCCTCCCGTCCCCATCAAACCGGCCCTGTTGCCGAGTGCCCCGGTCCGAGGAGGTCATTTCGCCGCGGCGGCTCGCCGCCTTCGGCCGCTCAGCAGGTAGATCTCCGAGCGCACCTCGGTCAGCGGGTCGCCCGCCGGGTCGATCCCGTCCACGCGCGGGACCGGGTCGAAGATGATCTTCCGGTTGTCCGGGGCGAGCTCGTCGATCCGTTCCGTCAGGGTCAGAGTCCCGAACTCGACTTCCTCACGGGTCTCCGGCCACACGGCGGTCGAGTCGGCCACCTCGTCCCCGTCCCCGGCCAGTTGCACCAGCACGCGGAACCCCACCGACCCCTTCGCCAGTCGCTCCGACAGCTCGGCGGCCAGGAAGTCGGCCGTCTTCTTCGCCGCTTCCTCCGGGGTCAGGAACTCGGTCCCGCTCTCCGGGCGCACGCGGAAGCGGCCGAACCGGCTCACGCCGTCCGCGTTCGTGAACTTGAACGCGGTCACGGCGAAGTACGCCTGCCGGGCGAAACTCGACGGGATCGGCTTGTGAGCCTC
>JAFANO010000380.1 GCA_019232645.1 Planctomycetaceae bacterium
CGTCTACGCCTTCGACACCGTCGCCTACCCGATCGCGGCCGCCGGCACCGACCTTGCCGCCTGGGAGATGGCGCTGAAGGGGATCTCGGCGGGCGGAGGGACCTCGTGCGGCGTGGACGTGGAGATGTTGCGGCGCAAGAAGCAGTACGTCGAGCAGATCATCATCGTCACCGACGAGGGGGAGAACACCCCGCCGCTGTTCGTCGAGACCTTGAAGAAGTACCGCGAGGAGGTCAAGACCGACCCCAACGTCTGCTTCATCAAGACCCCGGGCGCCGTGACCCTGCTCGAGGACCAGTGTCGCAAGGCGGGGATCATGGCCGACGCGTTCCAGTTCACGGGCGACTACTACGCGCTGCCGAACCTGGTGCCGCTGCTGTCCCGCCCGTCGAAGATGGAGCTGCTCCTGGAAATCCTCGAGTACCCGCTGCCAGCCCGCAAGCCGGCCTGAGCCGTGCGGGGCTCACCGAACCAATCGAGGCCCGCGCCCGACCGCGAGAGCGTACAAACCAACAGCCTGTCAAGCTGTTCCTGCAAAGGAACTGGTCACCATGGCTCTTGGAACTTGCGTGGGCCCCGGTTCTCTCATAAATTTCGGGGCACATGTTCGGCACGCTTGCTTGTCAAAGCAGTGAAATCCTGTCGGGTCCGCTGTGCAGACCGTCCCAACGCCACTTGCAACGCCTTGGTTTCCCCTAACTTCCGTCAAGGTCCGCACAGCGGACCCTACAAAAGCGGTGTTCCACCACCAATCTGGGCACAGGAGCCATCGGACTTTCCGACAGGGGAGTCCACGCAACAATGCGCTTGAAAACCGAACGCTCCTGTAACTCGCGGCGGGCCCCGGATTTTTCCCCTCATCGCCTGGCCCGACCAATCCTTCCCCCGAGATTCAACGGTCCTCGCCGTGGCGGCATCGAAGCGGCTGCATGACACCCTGAATCGCCTGGCGGCGGCCGAGGCCGAGGCGCTGGCCCGCGAATTCCTGGCGCCGAGGCTCCGCGGCGGCCGCGTCCAGGTCCGGATCGCGGGGGTCGTCTGCGCGTTCAAGGTCGAGCCCAACGACTTCGAGGGCTGGGGCGTCTTCCAGCCGACCTCGGCGACCGCCGCGCGGCTGGTCCGTCCGGCCCGGCTGGCCGAGCGGAAGCAGTACCTGGAGCCGCTGCCGCTGGTCCGGCTGATCATCTGCCGGCGCGACGACGACCGGTGGCTGGCGATCCCCGCGAACCGGGCCGACACCCGGTTCCGGATCGAGGGCCTGGTGCCCGTCCGCCTGGTCGAGGAGGCCCAGCCCTTCGAGGTCCTCCTCACGCGGTTCGACGGCGCGCGGTGCTGGTACGAAGGCCCCGACCCCCGCCGCGACCCGGCCACGGCGGCCTTCCTGCGCGAGGCGCTCGCGCGGATGGTCGAGCCCGAGGCGTTGAGCCGGCCCGGGCTGACCGCCGAGGAGCGGGTGGCCTACACGCTGAATTACCTGCCTCGGCTCGAGGCCGAGGCGGCGGCCCGACGCGACCGGGTCGAGGAGCGGCTCCGCGCGGCCCTGGCCCACGCCGGCGCCTCGCTGGCCGACTACACCGAGCGGGGCGACGTCTATCGAGTGGCCTTCGAGATCGACGGCCGGCGGCACGTCTCGGTCATCGCCCAGGACGACCTGTCCGTCCAGACGGCCGGGATCTGCCTCAGCGGCCAGGACCATCTCTTCGACCTCCAGAGCCTGGTCGGCGTGCTCCGCGAGGCCCGCGGCGGCGCGGTCGTCCGGGTCGGCGACGGCCCGGACGCGATGCCTGAGGAGGACTATTGGCGCGTGCATCCCCCCGAACCCTGAACCTGGACCCGAACCGCCGGGCGATCGAGCAATCCTGGACGCTCGTCGGCGCGCGTCGCGGCCGGATCTGGTACGCGCGGCGGGTCTACCACCATCGAGGTTCCGTGACGAGCGTCCGGTTCGATGGCCTGGCCGTGCTCCGTCGCGAGGAGGTGCGGGGCGACGTGCTCGGGTTCTTCCACACCCACCCCGACGGTCCTCCCCGCCCCAGCGCCCGCGACGTCCGGACGATGCGGGCCTGGTGCTCGTCCTTCGGCAAGCCGCTGCTCTGCGTGATCGCCAGCCCCGAGGGCCTGGCGGGCTTCCGGTTCGATGGGGGCGAGGGCAAGTCGTCCGGCGGCCTGCCGCTGGCGACGATCGAGGTCTTCCCCCGCGGGGTGGTCATAGGAGTCGAGGCCGATGGCGGGTAAGTTCCACCACGAGGAGATCTACCGAGGCCCGGACCGCCTGGCTCGGCTGGCGACGGTCCCGCTGACCCTCTGCGGCGCGGGGGCCCTGGGCTCGCACCTGGCCGACAACCTGGTGCGTCAGGGCGTCGGGCCGCTCAGGGTGATCGACCGCGACCGGGTCGAGGAGCACAACGTCGGCACCCAGCTCTTCGGCGAATCCGAGGTCGGCGCCCGGAAGGTGGAGGCCCTGCGCAACCGCCTCTTCCGCGCCGTGGGCGTCGAGGTCGAGGCCGTCGCCAAGGAGCTGACCGCGCGCAACGCCCGGAGCCTCCTGAAGGGCTCGGGCCTCGTCCTCGACGCCTTCGACAACGCCGACGCGCGCCGGCTCGTCCAGGAGCAGTGCCGGGCCGACGGCCACCCCTGCCTGCACGTCGGCCTGTTCGTCGACTACGCCGAGGTCATCTGGGACGAGCGCTACCGAGTCCCCCGCGACGTGGCCGGCGACGTCTGCGACTATCCCCTGGCCCGCAACCTCGTCCTGCTGGCCGTCGCCGTGGCCTCGGAGGTGGTGGTCCGCTACCTCCTCGACGGCACCCGCGCCGACTGGTCGGCCACCCTGCGCGACTTCGCCATCCGGCCCCTGGAAGGACTCGCCGCGGATTGACGCGGGAAGTACTCCCGGGTGGAGACAGCGATGTGAGAAACTGATTGCATCAGGCATTGTCCTCCCCGGATAATCGGAGGGGGCATCGCTCGAGGGACGTCCTGCCCGCGGGGCACTCTGACCTTGATCGTGCATGCGATCGCGGCCGATCCCTTCGACGTCCGATCGGCCCTCGGGGCGGAGGGCTTGGGCCGACGATGATCAAGGTATTCTGTCCCAACCCGAACTGCTCGGCGTCTTACAGCATCGCGGACGAGAAAGTCGGCCGGATCGGCCGCTGCAAGCGCTGCGGCCAGAAGTTCGAGCTCGTCCCCGGCACCCGGCCCGGGGATGAGCCCCTCGACCCTCCGGCCTCGGAACAGGGCCAGGTCGAGTCCTTGGTCGATGACGAGGACGAGGAGGCGTCGGCGGACCTCCCCTCGAGCTTCGGCCGCTACCGGGTCATCAAGAAGCTGGGCGCCGGCGGCATGGGGGCGGTCTACCTGGTGCACGATACGCAACTCGACCGCCCGGTGGCGCTGAAGGTCCCTCACGTGACGTCGTGGAGTGACCCGGAGGTCCTTGAGCGGTTCCTGCGCGAGGCCCGCGCCGCGGCCCGGTTCCACCACGTCAACTTCTGCCCGATCTACGACGTGGGCCAGATCGACGGCGTCCACTTCCTGGCGATGGCCTACATCGAGGGCCGGACCCTGGCCGCGCGGATTGATCCCGCCAGGCCCATGCCGCCGCGCGACGCGGCGGGGCTGGTGCGACGGCTGGCGCTGGCGCTGGCCGAGGCGCATCGGCGCGGGGTGATCCACCGAGACCTCAAGCCGTCGAACATCATGATCACCGAACAGGACGAGCTGGTGATCATGGACTTCGGCCTGGCGCGGCGGTTCGGCGGCGACGACCCGGAGCTGACCAAGAGCGGGATGCCCCTCGGGACGCCGCACTACATGGCGCCCGAGCAGGTCAAGGGCGACAGGAAGGCGATGGGCATCGGCACCGATATCTACAGCCTG
>JAFANO010000384.1 GCA_019232645.1 Planctomycetaceae bacterium
CGCCCCATTCATCCCCTTCAATGGATTCGCTATCCATCGCCCATCGGGCGGAGGATATCAACTGCGAAAGACTATTACCCCGGCAAGTAAGATCGGCGTCGGATCTGGTGCCTCACGCTGGCCGTTCGGGCTGGTGTATTGCGCATCTTTCTTGCCGGGGTAATAACAGTTGATTCCCGATGGCACTGCGTTCTAGGCGTTGTAGCAGTGAGAGTGAGATTCCTCCGCTGGAGATTGGGGTTCAGGCAATTCGGCTTTCGCCCTATCGTACGGGCCTTGCAGGGCAACACCTTCAACGCCTTCCAGCGATCCCCGCTTCTCCGACAGGCTGTTTTCCCCTCCGGCTTTCGCTTTCAGGTGGGTCGGATGGCCCAGAAGTCTTCCTCCGAACTTCTCGTGACTGCGTCACGGATTCAGCACCGCGTCAAGCGGCGCACGCTCTCGCCTCATCCGGCTCTTATGATCCAGTCGCCGGTCGAATCCCGATCTGCCAGAGGACGAACAGGTTCGGGTCGCGCCGTGCCACCCGGCCCAGCCAGTGGGCTGCGTTGGTGGCGTGATGCCTCAACCGTTTGTATTTCCGTTGCGCCCATTTGACCAAGGTGCGCTCCAGATGCCTGAGGACCGGGGTGAGCGCCGACCGGTAGAACCGACCGTAGTAGTTCGCCCACCCCCGGACCGAAGGATTCACAAGCCCCGCGATCTCCTCCAGAGACTGATTGTTCCGGGTGGCGGCCAGCCGCCAGTCACGGATCGTCCCCCGGATCGCCTTGGCGGCCTTGTCGCTGATCGCCGGCAGGAAGCTCACGAAGAACTTCCCCCGTCGATTCTTGGCCCGCCGGGGCCGAAAGGTGTAGCCGAGGAAGTCGAACTTGATGTGCTCATGCTGGCCTCTCCGGTCATCGTCCTGGCAGTACACGATCTTGGTCTTCTCAGGGTGAAGCTCAAGACGGCACTCCTTCAGACGTTGCCGGACCGCCTCGAGCACGTGCTCGGCTTGAGCCCGGCTCTTGGCGTGAATGATCACATCGTCGGCATAGCGCTCAAACCGGATGTCCGGATAGGTCCGGCGCATCCAGAGATCGAATGCATATTACCCCGGCAAGTAAGATCGGCGTCGGATCTGGTGCCTCACGCTGGCCGTTCGGGCTGGTGTCTTGCGCATCTTTCTTGCCGGGGTAATAATGCATGAAGAGATTTGCCAACAAGGGTGATACTACCGACCCCTGGGGCGAGCCCTTCGTTCGCTCTTCTCGGCTCCCGTCCTGCTTCTGAACGGGGGCCTTCAGCCACCGCTCGATGTACAGCAGGACCCACGGGGCCTTCGCGTGATGTCGGACCGTCTTCATGACCAGTTCATGATCTAGATTATCAAAGAATCCTTTGATATCAAGATCGATCACCCAGTCGGACCGCCAGCACCGCTCCCGCGCGGTGGCTACCGCGTCCAGCGCCGATCTTCCGGGACGATACCCATAGGAATCGGGATGGAAGTGCGGTTCCACCTGCGGCTCCAGATGCATCTTGACGACCATCTGCGCCACGCGGTCGCCGACCGTGGGGATGCTCGCAGCACACTACCCCCTCATCCCTCCCGCCTTCGGGATTCGTCACCATCACCCATCCGCATCACCCCCTCCGCGGCCAGCGCGTCGAGGTCCTGCGCCTCCGCCGCGGCCGTGATCCCGACCTCATCGTCCGCCTCCCCGACGGACGACATGCCGCCATCGCGCTGAGCAGCACCGACTACGTCCCCCCCCCCTCGAAGGCTTGCCCCCTCCTTCCGCCGAGCACCTCCTCGACCTCGGGGGCTTGCGCCGCGTCCTCCAACTCCTCGAACGCATTGCCCAGCGAGCACCGTCCGGTTCCGCCGACGGCGATCCCACCCGGACGGCACCCCAGGACTCGCGGTAGCATCGCCCCAGCGGCCCGGTCTCACGGGCCTCTAATTTTGGGAGATGTTCTCATGAGCGTACAAGTCACACCAGATGAGCACTCGACCGCGCCCGCGCAAGTCTGGCCCGGTCTGACTGCCGAGTGCCAGGCCTGCGTCATTCAATTCCTGGCGCGCCTTGCGTCGAACCTCGTGGCCCAACAGCCCGTCCCCACACCACCGGAGGTCCTCCCATGGCCACACGGCCTGATTCCCCGAAGATCCGACCCGACCACCGCGACCGACTTGCCTTGATCTACGTCCGCCAGTCCACCCCGCTGCAGGTGCGCGAGCACACTGCCAGCGCCGCCCGGCAATATGACCTCGCTGGCCGTGCCCGCGACCTGGGATGGCCCGAGCCACGGATCCAGGTCATCGACCAGGATCAAGGACATTCGGGGACGTCCGCGACCGGCCGCGACGGCTTCCAGTACCTCACCGCCCAGGTCGGCCTGGGCCGGGCCGGGGCCGTCCTCAGCCTCGAAGCTTCCCGCCTGGCGCGGTCGTGCAGCGATTGGTATCGCCTCATCGAGATCTGTGCTTTGACTGATACGCTGGTCATCGACGAGGACGGCGTCTATGATCCCACGCAATACGCCGACCGTCTGCTCCTGGGGATCCTCGGCACCATGAGCGAGGCCGAACTGCACTGGCTCCGGTCCCGCCTGCTGGGCGGCAAGCTCGAGAAAGCCCGCGACGGCCAACTCCGGTTCCGACCCCCCACGGGGCTGGTCTACGATCTGGAGGGCCGGATCGTCTTCGATCCTGATGAGCAGGTCCGGCACACGATCCAGCTGGTCTTCGACCTGTTCGAGCGATCGGGATCGGCGCTGGCCGTCGTCCAGCACTTCGCCGACCATCACCTCCGCTGCCCCACCCGGCTCTGGGGCGGCGCCCGCGACGGTCAACTGGTCTGGGGACCCCTGAGCGAGGGCCGCGTCCTGACCATCCTGCACAACCCCCAATATGCGGGTGCCTATGCCTACGGCCGCACCAAGACCCGCACGCAGTGCCTGCCGGGTGAGGAGGTGAGGATCAAGGGGCGGACCCGGCGGGTCCGGCCTGAGGACTGGACGTCCCTGATCCTGGAACACCATGTCGGATACCTCACCTGGGAGCAGTTTCGGCGGAACCAGCACCGGCTCGATGAGAATCGGACGGCGCGGGACGAGGACCGCCG
>JAFANO010000399.1 GCA_019232645.1 Planctomycetaceae bacterium
GTAATTCTCGGTATTTGAACGGCGCCCCCCTCTTCGACGGATCGGGCTTCAAGAGCCTGAGCATGCGATGAATCGAGCTCACCTTGATCATCGCCTCGCTCGACCCGGTGGACCGCTCATAGTCCCGGCTGGTCCGCCGATACCGCCCCAGCCAGGCGAAGGTCCGCTCCACGACCCACCGCCGGGGCAACTTCACATACCCCTTGGAACCGGGAGGGCGACTCACCACCTCAATCCGATAGCCGGCCGCGGTCTCCACCATCCAGCCCTCGAGGTGATGGTTGTGGTACTTCGAGTCGGCCCAGAGCAACTCCAGCCGACTGCGGTGCTCCGCGGTCAGGCGGGCCAGCACCTCGGAGGCGCTCGTCCCGTCGTCGGCGGAGGCCACCGTGACCACCACGACCAGGAGCAACCCCAAGGTGTCCACGATGATATGTCGCTTCCGCCCGGTGATCTTCTTGCCCCCGTCGTAGCCCCGGTCGTCGGCGATCTCGGTCGCCTTGACCGTCTGGCTGTCGATGCTCCCGGCGCTGGGGCTCGGCTCTTTGCCGGCGGCCACGCGCACCATCCGACGCAAGGCATCCAGGATCTCCTGCCAGGTGCCGTCGCCGCGCCACTGATAGTAATAGTCGTGCACCGTGCTCCGGGGCGGCAGGTCGTGGGGGAGCATGTCCCACTGGCAGCCGGAGCGGTTGAGGTAGAAGATGGCGTTGAGCACCTCCCGCATCTCGACCGTGCGGGGCCGACCGACGGTGTGGACGGGGATCAAGGGCTTGATGATCTCCCACTGCGCGTCGGTCAGGTCGGAGGGGTAGGGCTTACGCATCGTAGCATGTCCTGTTGTTAGTGTAACCTGCGGACCTCCTGAAAGGGTAATAGTTTACAGGATTTCCCGGTTGCCGGATAGCCTCTCAAATGTGAGATCCGGACAAAGTGCACAAAATATCCGGAATGCGTATCACTCGAGCCGTTGTAATGTCTGCAGGTCTGCCTCCCCTGGCGACTCCCATGCCTTGCTGACAACTCCGTTCGTTCGACTCACCAATCCCCCTACATCTCGACCGCCTTGGGCTTCTCACATCTCGACCGCCTTGGGCTTCTCTGCGAACCAGGGGTAAATCGCCGGGAGGACCAGTGCGGTCAGGAGGGTCGAGGTGACCAGGCCGCCGATGACGACCGTGGCCAGCGGCCGCTGGATCTCGGCGCCGGGGGTGGTGGCGGTGGCCATCGGCACGAAGCCGAAGCCGGCGACCAACGCGGTCATCAGGATCGGCCGGAGCCGGACCAGGGCCGCCTCGTGGGCCGCGGCGTGGGGCTCGACCCCCTCGGTGCGCAGGTGCTCGACGGCGCTGACCCAGACCAGGCCGTTGAGGACGGCCACGCCGAAGAGGGCGATGAAGCCGACGCCCGCCGAGATCGAGAACGGCAGGCCACGCCAGGCCAGCGCGACGACCCCGCCGGTCGCCGCCATGGGGACGGCCAGGTAGATCAAGGCCGCCAGGCGGAGCGAGTTGAAGGTGGTGTACAGCAGCAGGAAGATCAGCGCCAGCGCGATCGGGACGACGATCATGAGCCGCCGCGAGGCCGTCTGCAGGTGCTCGAACTGCCCGCCCCAGCGGATCAGGTAGCCGGGAGGGAGCTTCACCCTCGACCGGATCGCGGCCTGCGCCTCGGCGACGAAGCCGGCGATGTCGCGCCCCCGGACGTTGACGCCAACGACCGCACGGCGTCGGACGTTCTCGCGCTCGACCTCGCTCGGACCCTCCTCGAACATCACGTCGGCCAGGTCGCGCAGCTCGATCGGCCGGCCCTGGGTGTCGACGATCCGGATCGACTGGATCTTCTCCGGGTCGTTCCGCCACGACTCGGGCAATCGGACCTGGATGAAGAACCGCCGGCCCTCCTTCTCGAAGACGGTGCCGACGGTCGTGCCGCCCAGCGCGGCGACCGCCTCGAGCACGTCGTTGGCCTTGATCCCGTACCGTGCCAGCTGATCGCGGCGGACCGAGATCCGGAGCATCGGCAGGCGCCCCGAGGTCGGCGTCTTGATGTCCTGCGCCCCCGGGACGTGCGCCAGCACCCGCTCGATCTCGGTCGCCTTCTGGCGGAGCACGTCGAGGTCGGTCCCGTAGAGCAGCACGGCCACGTCGCTCTTGACGCCCGCGACCAGCTCGTTGACCCGCATCTCGATCGGCTGGCTGAAGCCGAACTTGACGCCGGGGACGTTCTCGGTCAGCGCCTTGTCCAGCTCCTCGATCAGCGCGTCGCGGGTCAGGCCCGGCCGCCACTCGTCCTGGGACTTGAGCAGCGTCCAGACGTCGGTCTGGTGCACGCCCATCACGTCGTTGGCGATCTCGGGCCGCCCGGTCTTGCTGTAGACCATGCGGACCTCGGG
>JAFANO010000426.1 GCA_019232645.1 Planctomycetaceae bacterium
GCACTCCGCGAGCGCGTGAGTGCGTGTTCCAAACGCCCCGCCGTTTTCGTGTCCAAATTCAGGGGCGCACTTCAGCGGTTGGCTCATGTCGGGCAGCTGGTGGGGTGCTTGACACCCATGCGGACACGGCGGAACTCCCCTGTCGCCCGCTTCACGTTGTGACCCCACTCGAAGAGCGCCACGTCCTGGGACAGGTCCACCTGATTGACCCCCCGGGACGGGCGCAGGAAGGTCCGGAGACCCGTCCACAGGCCTTCCTGCGCCTTGGTGTGGACCTCGCGGACGCCGTCCCCGTCCTCCTCGCGTGCCCACTCCCCCGCGGCAGGGCATGCCGTGGTAGGGCGGCGGACCATCTCGAGCAGGCGGTGGTACCCTTGTATCGCGTCGGTGGGGACCGTGGCCACCGGCCAGCTCGCCCGCCGCACCACTTCCGGCAGCGTCAGGCCGTCGCAGCGTACGACGACCGTCCGGCGGACCTGCCCGCTCTCGCGCCCGATCGCCCCGCCGACCGGCGGGCGATCGTTCCCCCTGAAGCCAGGGCCGGGGTGCGGGTTGGCCCGGCGGCGCGGCGGGCCTTTGGGATCGCGATGCAGGACGCTTTCTTGCCCCACATTCGGGTCCATCCACAACTTTCCGGAAGGTTCCGGTGATTCCCTACACCAGTCCTCAAAACGTGAAGCCGCCCGCCTAGGCGAGCAAGTCTTCCATCTTGGCCGCCGCGTGCCAGTCGCCTCGGGCGCGGGCCCTGTCGATCCCCGCCCGCAGCGCCTCGACCGCGAGGCCCTCCTCGCCCGACTCCAGATACGTCTGGCCGAGCTGTTGGTACGCCGCGATCTGGTCGTCGGGGTGCTCGGCGATCAGCGCCCGGAGCTGCTCCCGCCCCTCCTCGACGTCCCCGTCGCGCAGGCACTGGACCGCAAGCCCATACCTCAGGAACGTGTCGGACGGATCCACGGCGAGGCGCTGCTCCAGCATCACGCGTCGTCGCGACTTCTCCGCCATTCGCAAGCCTCCCCGAACTCTGATACGCCCCTGGCGCGTCGGGCCGCGACTGGGATTTCTTGAAAATAGGTTGTAGGCTACCGGCCACCTACAGGCACCGTCAAGATGGGGGATCCTTTCTGGTAATTTCAAAAGATAGTAAAGCTGGGCGAAAAACGATGATTCGCCTTCAAGCCGGGAATTGGGGTAACCGATCTCAAACACGTCGGTAGCGAGCCGTCATCGTGTTCGATGGGTCGATCGGTGCCTGCCCTCGGCGGCTGACCGGGGATGGCGGCGCTCGGGATGCGGGTGGGATGCGTCGCGCCGGGGCCGTCGCGCGAGGATCCCGCCGGTCGGCGATCGAGGCCCGGTCCTACCCTTGGGGATTACCACCGTGCCACTGCCCGTAATGCGTCGAGGACGGGAACGACTCTGGACCTGGGCGTTCTTGGGCCTGGCGGCCCTGGGTTGGCCAGCGCCTCGGCCGGTGCTGGCCGGCTCGCGACGGACCCCGGTGGTCGAGGCGGTCCAGAAGGTCCAGCCGAGCGTCGTGAGCATCTCGAGTGAGAAGAAGGCGGCCTCGACGAACCGGTGGCCGTTCTCGGCCGAGGAGAGCCAGCGGCCTCGGGTCAGCGGCATGGGGACGGGTGTGATCCTCGACTGCCGGGGCTACATCCTGACCAACCACCACGTGGTTGACAAGGTCCAGGGCATCGAGGTCCACCTGGCCGACGGCACAGTCTTCCCGGCCCGGCTGCTCCAGTTCGACGAGGCGATGGACCTGGCCATGCTCAAGGTCGACGCGGGCCGGCCGCTGCCCGCGATCACCCTCGGCACGTCGGCCGACCTGATGGTTGGCGAGGACGTAATCACGATCGGCAACGCCTTCGGCTACGAGAACACGGTCTCGATCGGGATCATCAGCGCCCTGAACCGCAACGTCACGCTTTCGGACGAGCAGGTCTATCGCAACCTGGTTCAGACTGACGCTTGCATCAACCCCGGCAACTCGGGTGGGCCGCTGATCAACGTCGACGGCGAGCTGATCGGGATCAACGTCGCGGTCCGGGCCGGGGCTCAGGGGATCGGGTTCGCGCTGCCGATCGACGACGTCAAGGCCGTGGCGCGGGAGATGATGAGCACGAGGCGGCTGGCCGGGACCTGGCATGGCCTGGTCGCCGTCGAGTCCCGCACCGGCCCGGGCCGCGCGGTCGTCCTGTCCGAGGTCCAGCCGGGCAGCCCCGCCGAGATGGCCGGGTTCCGGCCGGGTGACCAGGTGGTCTGCGTCGGCGACCTGAAGGTCACCACGCCCCTGGACATCGAGCGTGGGCTGATCGACGTCGCCCCCGGCCAGAAGGCCCAGGTGGTCGTCCGGCGCGGCACCCAGGACCAGGCGCTGCCGATCGAGCCCCAGTCCCTGCCCCGCGCCCTCCCCGACGCCGCGGACCAGGTCTGGCGGATGCTCGGCCTGAAGACCACCCCCGTCAGCCCCGAGTACGTCGTCGCCGCATCGCCCAAGCTCCGGGGAGGCCTCTACATCCAGGCCGTCTCCCCCAACAGCCCCGGGGCCCACGCCTCGATCCAGAAGGGTGATATCCTGGTCGGAATGAACGTCGGCCTCCGGCACTGGGAGACCATCCAGCCCGACAACATTCTCTTCATCCTCCGCCAATCCGAGGTCGCCCAGTCCCAGACCATGCAGTTCTACATCGTCCGCCGCAACAACATCCACCAGGGCACAATGAGTCTCGCCGGGTTCCCCGCCTCCAACCTCCTGAGCCGCTGAGCCGGCCCGACGATCCGGGCCCGGGGCCGAGGCCCGTTCCTCAAGGTCGTGAGCCTCGACGGGCGGGTCTCACTACGCCCGGATCCCTCGGCGGATCAAGATGTTTCGGCAGAGATGACCTCCCCGCCTTTGCGGCTGCCCAGCCCCTGCCAGACGAGTACGTTGATCGAGTCCTTGATGAACTGGGTGTGACCGTCGCAGAACAGCGCGTGGACGCCCCCGAGGTGGCTGCTCCGGGCGGTGATGTTCTGCGAGAGCTGGCTCCAGGACGCGGGCGTCCGATGGCTGTGGGGCAGCCCCCCCGGCAATCGTACCGCTTGTCGCTGGGCGCCCGGACGTTGTTGTAGAGGCTGTGCCCGGGGTCGCCGATGTGCCAGCGGCCCCCCCGCGTCGCCTGGAAGACGGGCGGCGGGGAGGTCGGGCACAGCGACGCGTACGCGTACTCGGCGTCGGAGGCGATCGCCGGCCCGGTCGTCGCGTCGTCACCGGTGATCGCGAAGCCGCTGAGCGGGTCCCGCTGGAAGAACGTCAGGGAACCGGCTCGACCCGGTGCACATCGGGTCGTTGTGCAGCGCGTAGCTGCCGCCGCCGATCGGGACGAGCGTCTTGGGCGCAGGGTCGTTGGGTCAGATCAGCACGTCGATGATCGCCATGAACCCGGTCGTGTTGGCGCCGACGGCCGTTGTGGTCGGGTCGGTGTCGGGGGCAGGTTGAATCGGACCCGACCGAATCGGACGAGTGCCGGATCCTTCACTTTTTTGTTAGAACAGGGGGCGGACCACGGATCGGGATCT
>JAFANO010000428.1 GCA_019232645.1 Planctomycetaceae bacterium
CCTCGGCTCGTTCCTCCGGATCGAGCGCTGACGGCCTGAAAAGGGCGTCCAGGAGAGATTCTGCCTGAGCTGGCGTCGCAATGGATCCTGGCCGATCCAAGGATCTCGACAGTCATCGCCGGCACGCTCGAAGGGGTACACGTCGAGGCGAACAACGCCGTCAGGGCCGGCCAGCATCTCGACCCCGACCGGCTCGAACGCCTCAGGTGAGAGAGCGCACCCAAAGGGTGGCCGCGATCGCCGTGACCACCTCGCTCCCGATTCTCCGCCCCGGCCCTCTCTTCGGAAAGGAGGGTCGGGGCCAGGACGTGACTGGGCGGCGAGGCGACGTGCGGACGCCTCAGCGTGCGCTGTGGATGTAGGTCATCAGGTGTTCGTTCTCCGAGCAGACCCGATCGTAGAGGTACTTGATGATGTCGCCGACCGAGATGATCCCTACCAGCCTGTCATGCTCCAGGACGGGGACCTTGGCAATCCGCCGGTAGGTCATCTTGCCCATGACGTCGTCGACGTCGTCGTCCGGCGCGCAGGTCACGGGGTCGTGGGTCATGACCTCCGAGACGGGCATCCGGCAGAGCCCCGCGCCGCGGTTGTGGATGCCGCGGAGGACGTCGCGCTCGCTGTAGACGCCGACCAAGCGACCTTCGGCATCGACGACGGGCAGCGATCCGATGTTGTTCTGGACCAGGCGCGCGACCGCTTCTTGGACCGTCGCCTCAAGTTCGATCGTGATGACCCGGCCGGGCTTGGTCTTGAGGACGTCACGAACCTGCAGCATGTTGCATCTCCTCTAATTCGGTTTCGCAACCCGCGGTTGACGCCAACCCACCCGCGGCGACAGAATTTGCCGATGATGACTCCGCGAGCGTGATGTGCAAAGAAGAAGTGGAGGGCTCAGTGAGAACATTCTGACAGCACGGTGCCCGCAACGCAAAGGAATTTTTCGACCCGCTTCGAAGAACTTTCTTCAAAACAATACAGACGATTTTTTTCCCAAGACGGTCGCGCCTCGGGCGCGGGAGGGTTCCCCTGCTCACGACGGGCGAACGGGTCGAGTTGACCGGCCTGCTGCTCTTCATCCTGGCGGTGCGGACGATCCAGGCCGATCAACCGATCGTCGAGAACTACGTCGGGCGGCAGGTCCCGACGGCGATGGTCGCGCGCAATCTCGAACGGGGCTCGGGTTTCTTCCGGCCCGAGCTGGACACGGCCCCGCTGCCGAACCTGTTCCTGGTCGAGCCGCCGCTCTTCGAGGCGGCGGCGGTGGGGCTCCGCCGCGCGACCGGCTGGCCGCTGGAGCGGTCGGGCCGGCTGGTCTCGGGGCTGGCGATGGTCCTGGGGGGGTGGGGACTCTTCGGCTTGGCCCGTCGTCGCGAGGGGGCCCGAGTCGCGCTGCTGGCCCTGGCGGCGTTCGCCGTCTTCCCGGTGACGATCCGCTACGGCCGCGCCTTCCAGCCCGACGCCCTGATGCTCGGCGCGTTGCTGGCGGGCCTCCGGTGCATCGACGAGCACCGGTCGGGGGGCGGAGGGGCCTGGCTGATCGTCGGCGGGGCCTGGCTCGCGACCGGCCTGGCGCTGAAGGTCGTGGCCGCGTATGTCCTCGTCCCCTTGATCGCCGCGATCGTCCGGCCGCCTCGCGTCCGCGCGATCGCGCCGGCGCTGATGCTGCTCGCGCCCGCGCTGCTCTGGTACGGCTACGCGGCGACCCGGCTCGCGGAGGGGGGCGGCTCGCGGGCCTCGGCCGATAATGGGGCGATCTGGCTCCGCGTCCTGACCCCCACCGCCTGGCTCCGGATCGAGATGCTCCGGTCCGTCGCGCGGTTCCTCCTCGTCCGAGGGTTCACGCCGCTCGGCCTGGCGCTGGCGGTCGGGGGGTTCTTGGCGCGGCCCGGCGGCGATCGGCTCTGGGCGATCTGGGGGGCGTCGGCGCTGGCGGCCCTGGCGGCCCTGGCGGGCAAGCTGCACCACGAGTATTATTTCCTGGCGCTGGCGCCGGTCGCGGCCGTCGAGGTCGGCCGGGCACTCGCGACGCTGGCCGACCGGAGCCGGGCGGCGGCCGTCGCGGCCGGGGGCGGCGTGCTCGTGCTCGCCCTGGCGCTGACGGGGTCCACCTGGCGGACGCCCCCGGAGTGGGCCTCCTTGCCCGAGGCCGCCCGGGCGGTCCGGTCGCACGTGCCCGCGACGGACTGGGTCGTGGCGCCCGAGGCGCTGCTGTTCGCCTCGGATCGTCGGGGGTGCCGGCTGGAATTCACGAGGCCCGCCGCGCGCCGGGCGGCCGGCGAGTGGGGCGCGGAGCTCGCGATCGATGACCCGGTGGCGTTGATCGAGTTTTACCGGGCGCACGGCGCCCGCTTCGTCGCCGACGTCGCGGATGGCGTCGACGCCGACCCCGCGCGTCGGGCCTTGCACCAAGCGATCCGACGCCGCTACAACGTCCTGCTGGACCGACCCGATGTCTTGCTCGCCAGACTCACCCCTTCGTCGAGACTCCCGGATGGCACCCGCTGACTTGCCCGTGACGATCCCCGACTTCGCCCGCTGGAAGCAGCAGGGGCGGAAGATCAGCATCCTGACCGCGTACGACTACATGACCGCCCGGCTGCTCGACGACGCCGGGGTCGATTGTCTGCTGGTCGGCGACTCGCTCGGGACGACCGTGCAGGGTTGGGATACGACCCTCCGCGTCACGCTCGACCAGATGGTCTATCATGCCGAGATGGTCGCCCGCGCCGCGCGACGCGCCCTGGTCGTGGCCGACCTCCCGTTCGGCAGCTACCAGGCATCCCCCGAGCAGGCGCTGTTCTCGGCCGCGCGGTTCCTCAAGGAGACCCAATGCCAGGGCGTCAAGCTGGAGGGGGGCCGGCGGTCGGCCGAGGCAATCCGGGCGCTGGTCGAGGCCGGCATCCCGGTCATGGGGCACATCGGGCTGACCCCGCAGTCGATCCGCCGCCTCGGCGGCTACAAGGTCCAGCGCGACGCCGACGAACTGCTCGGCGATGCGCTCGCCGTGGCGCAGGCGGGGGCGTTCGCGCTGATCCTCGAATGCATCCCGGGCGATGTCGCCGCCCGGATCACGCCGAAGCTGGCGATCCCGACGATCGGCATCGGCGCGGGGCCGAGCTGCGACGGCCAGGTGCTCGTCACCCCCGACCTCCTTGGCCTCTTCGAGGGCTTCCGCCCCAAGTTCGTCCGGCGCTACGCCGAGCTCGGCGACCTGGTCCGGAAGGCCGTCGCCCAGTATATCGCCGACGTCACCTCGGGCGGCTTCCCGAACGATCAGGAGAGCTTTCGTTGAGGGTCTGTCGCATCGGGCCGTCCTGGCAGGCGGACATGCCGGATCGGCACGTCGGTCCTGTCCGGCGTGCCGATGCTCGATGACGACTCACGCGGTCGTGGTCGTGGCGTCGGGGACCGCGGCCGCGTTGTTCTCCGGTTGCGCGATCGACTTGGGGGCGAACCCGAGGATGACGCGGCAGGGGGCATTCTGGAGCACGTACCGGGGGGTGGTGGCCAGGACGGTCGTGTCGAGCCGCCGGTATTCACCCCGGAGGCTCATGAAGATGGCGTCGTACTTGCCCTCCTGCGCCGCCATGACGATCTGCGGCCCGGCCTCGCCGCGTAGGAACAGGGGATCGACCTTCCGCCCCAACTCCCGGGCCCGGGCGACCCCCTGCTGTATGGTCATCTCGACGTCATCCAACTCGTCCGCATGGAAAATCTCGCCCCGCTCGTCGACGTAAACGAGCGTGACCGCGATGTCCGGGTCGAGGAAGCTGAGCACCGTGTCGAGGAAGTCGGCGCTGAGGGGGCTGCCGTCGTAGGCCAGCAG
>JAFANO010000466.1 GCA_019232645.1 Planctomycetaceae bacterium
CATCGCCTCGCGCGTCTTCTCCGCCACGCCGCCGAGCGAGCCGCCGGACGGCGAGGGGCGGATGAAGCAATCGGGCTCCTGCGACAGCCGTTCCATGCGGGTCTTGTCGCCGAGGATCGAGCCCCCGGTGACGGAGCTGGAGGGATCCACCGCCAGCACCGCGACGCGATGCCCCTGGCCGATCAGTTTCAGGCCCAGCGCCTCGATGAACGTCGACTTCCCGGCGCCGGGCGAGCCACTGATGCCGACGCGGATCGAGCGCCCGGTGTGCGGCAGCAGGGCTTCCAGCAGGGCTCCCGCCCGCATCTGGTGGTCACGTCGCGTGGACTCGATCAGAGTGATCGTCTTGGCCAGCGCCCGAGGCTGGCGCGCGAGCACACCATCGACCAGCTTCTGGTCAGAGACATTCGGCAAGGGCTTGCCATTCTGGGTGTCATTCATCGTACGGAGTCCAACGGAATCGGGCACGTCGCCGCGTCACCGCGCACGATCAAGCTCTTGCCTTGTTTGGTTTGGGGTGGTCAAGATCTTTCTCCCCCGGAGGGGCGACGGTGGCCGACCGACCCGAAGCCAGGCAAGAGCCAAGGAATCAACCATCTCGCTCCCGCACTCAATTCTCCGACTCGAATGCCTGGGCGGTCGGGTGTCTCTGGTCTCGCCGCCGAGAGCCGATGACTGGGCCGTCGCCCCGGGGGGCCGGAAGTCGAGCCACCGCCGCGGTCCACCGCTGCTCCGAGGCCCTGACACGATCCCCAGATCAACTCCAATGCCCCATCACCCCGACCTGCTCCCGGGGGGAGCGGGCCGGGGTGACGGCTCTTTCGTTGAGGCTCTTCGTGAGCCCTCCCCCGTGACGGGGGAGGTCGGGTCGGGCGAAGGTCCCGCCGAACACATCGAGCAAGTCCACCGGGTTCGCGTCCTACACAGTGGCGTGCGAGGCGGTCCTGATCGCCCTCATCACCTGCTTGGCACAGGCCGGGATCGACGTCCCGGGGCCGAAGATCCCGGCCACCCCGGCCCGGTTCAGGAACTCGTAATCCTGCGGCGGGACCACGCCGCCGACGAAGACGATGATGTCTTCCCCGCCCTGGTCTTTCAGCGCCTGGATCAGTGCCGGCACCAGCGTCTTGTGGCCGGCGGCCAGCGTCGACGCGCCGATGGCGTGGCAGTCGTTCTCGATGGCCTGCCGGGCCGCCTCCTCGGGCGTCTGGAAGAGCGGGCCGATGTCGATATCGAAGCCGAGGTCGGCGAGCGCCGTGGCCACCACCTTGGAGCCGCGGTCATGGCCGTCCTGGCCGAGCTTGGCGACCATCATGCGCGGGCGACGCCCCTCCGCGGCGGCGAAGGTGTCCACCTCCCGCTTCAGCTCCAGCCACTCGTCGTCTTGCTCGAAGGCCGCGCCGTAGACGCCGGAGAGGACCTGGCTGGTGGCGCGGAAGCGGCCCCAGACCTTCTCCAGGGCGTCGGAGACCTCGCCCACGGTGGCCCGCAGCCGGATGGCGTTGACGGTGTGATCGAGCAGGTTCCCTTCGCCGGAGCGGGCGCACTCGGTGAGCGCGTCGAGCGCCCCCTGCACGGCGGCCGAGTCGCGGCTGGCGCGGATCTGCTTCAGCCGCGCGATCTGCGACTCGCGCACGGCGGTGTTGTCGATCTCGCGGATCTCGACCGGCTCCTCCTTCTCGTTGCGATACTTGTTCACGCCGACGATGACGTCCTTGCCCGAGTCGATCCGCGCCTGCTTCTCGGCGGAGCACTGCTCGATCTTCAGCTTGGCCCAGCCGGACTCGACGGCCTTGGTCATGCCGCCCATGGCCTCGACCTCTTCGACGATGGCCCAAGCCTGGTCGACCATGTCCTGCGTCAGCTTCTCCATCATGTAGGAGCCGGCCCAGGGGTCGATCACGTTGCAGATGTGGGTCTCTTCCTGGATGATGAGCTGGGTGTTGCGGGCGATCCGCGACGAGAAGTCGCTCGGGAGCGCGATCGCCTCATCGAGCGAGTTGGTGTGCAGGGACTGGGTCCCTCCGAAGACCGCGGCCAGGGCCTCGATCGCCGTCCGGACCACGTTGTTGTACGGGTCCTGCTCGGTCAGCGACCAGCCCGACGTCTGGCAGTGCGTGCGCAGCATCATCGATTTCGGCTTCTTGGCGTTGAAGCCCTTCATGATCCGACGCCACAGCAGCCGCGCCGCGCGGAGCTTCGCCACCTCCAGGTAGAAATTCATGCCGATGCCGAAGAAGAAGCTGAGCCGCCCCGCGAAATCGTCCACATCCAGCCCCTTGGCCAGCGCGGTCTTCACGTACTCCTGGCCATCGGCCAGCGTGAACGCCAGCTCGAGGGCCTGCGTCGCGCCCGCCTCCTGCATGTGGTAGCCGGAGATCGAGATCGAGTTGAACTTCGGCATGTTCTTCGCCGTGTACTCGATGATATCGGCGACGATCCGCATCGACGGCGTGGGGGGGTAGATGTAGGTGTTGCGCACCATGAACTCTTTGAGGATGTCGTTCTGGATGGTGCCGGACAACTTCTCCCGCGCGACGCCCTGCTCCTCCGCGGCGATGATGTAGCCGGCCAGCACCGGCAGCACGGCGCCGTTCATGGTCATCGAGACCGAGACCCGGTCGAGCGGGATGCCATCGAAGAGGATCTTCATGTCCTCGACCGAGTCGATCGCCACGCCGGCCTTGCCCACGTCGCCCCGGACCCGCGGGTGGTCGGAGTCGTAACCGCGGTGGGTCGCGAGGTCGAAGGCCACCGAGATGCCCTGGCCCCCGCCGGCCAACGTACGCTTGTAGAAGGCGTTGGATTCCTCGGCGGTGGAGAACCCGGCGTACTGGCGGATGGTCCATGGCCGCACCGCATACATGGTGGCCTGGGGGCCGCGCACGAACGGCTCGAAGCCGGGCAGGGTATCGGCGTAAGGCAGGCCATCCACGTCCTGTTTCGTATAGAGCGGCTTGACGGTGATGCCTTCGGGCGTGACCCAGTTGATCGCAGCAACGTCGCCACCCGGAATGGACTTCGCCGCGGACTTCTTCCAGGCGGCGAGATCGGAGGAATTCGGCAGCTTCTCACTCATGGCGGAACCTCTGGTCCAATGGGAGGTGCGCGGCCGCCCAAGTCTAGACGGTGGATCTATGAATTGGTGGATGCCGGACCTCGCCTGTCCATCATCGACTTCCCGTCGTTTTCCCTGCGGGCGTCCGATCCGATCCTCCTTGGCGTCGAGGACCGGATACGGTTGGGGAAGATGTGCTTGTAACCGTCGCGATCGTACCGAGCCACTCCCTCGACGATGGTCGGTCGTACGAAGGAGCACTCAGCCAAGGTGAATCTCTTGGACGATGCCGAGTTCGGGAGCGATGTCGGTCGTCCCTGGTGCGATCCAACGCAGGGACAATCGAGGACGCTCGGCGCATGAAAAAAACCCCGCCTCTGTGAGCACTCACACAGCGGGGCGATCGCAGCCAACCTGAAATGCCCACCTTGAGCATCGCTAGGTCTCTTCAATTTAGCAAAGGACGAAACGAAGAGTCAAGCCCCCGTTCCCAGAACAGTGTAAAGTCTCTCCCGGTCCGAGATGCGGTTGCCCTGACCGGAGAACGATGCACCACGCCTCGAGCATCCGGGCGACGAGGCCGGCCTCGCGCCCCTCGACCATCTGCCGCGCGCGTCGGCGGGCCCACGCTACCTCTCCGAATCGACGAGCACCAGCCGGGCGTGCATCAAACGCTCGGTCTCCTCATAATAGGTGCGAAAGCCGAGTTTCTCGCAGATCCGCAGCATACCGCCGTTTTGCGGCAAGATCACGGCGCTGATGCAGTGAATCCCCTCGGCGCGGCCGACGTCGACGAGTCGACGGAGGATTTCGGTTCCGAGCCCGCGCCGCTGGAAGGCATCGCGGACCTCGAGGGAGAACTCGGCCTCGTCGATCCCGTACAGCCGGCTCAACCGTCCCATCGCGATGATCTCGTGCTCCCCGGTCTGCGGGTCCTTGTAGTCGGCCACCAGCGCCATCTCGCGATTATAATCGATGAAACAGATCCGGGTCAGCCGCTCGTGGGCGATCCGCCGGCTCAACTTCAAGGTCTGGAAGAAGCGGAGGTAGACGCTGTCCTCGGATAGCTTCTCGTGGAACCGCACCAGCAATGGCTCGTCCTCGGGCCGGATCGGCCGGATCGTGATGGTCAGGCCGTCCACGGCCGTCCACGAGGTGACGTACTGGGTGGGATAAGGGAGGATGGCGGGGCGGGGGAGCTGCTCCGCATCGACTTCCGCCCCGTGCAGGAACACTCGGGCGTCGAGCACGATCAGCCGGTCGGGCGCGGCCAGCAACGGATTGATGTCGATCTCCTTGATCCGAGGCTGGTCGACCACCAGCCCGCTGAACCGGACCAACAGCCGCTCCAGCGCGCCAAGGTCGACGGGGCGGCAACCGCGGGTCCCCTTCAAGGCCTGGAAGATCTGGGTGCCCTCCATCATCCGTCGCGCCAGCGTCGTGTTCAGCGGTGGCAGGCCCAGCGCGCGGTCCTTGAAAAGTTCGACCAGTCGCCCGCCCGCTCCGAACAAGAGCACCGGGCCGAACTGCGGATCCAGGCTGCTGCCGATGATGACCTCGTAGCCGTCGTGCCGGATCATCGGCTGGACGGTCACGCCCAGGAAGTGCTCGGCGCCGACGCGCCGAGAGACGGATCGTTCGATGGTGCGGTAGGC
>JAFANO010000605.1 GCA_019232645.1 Planctomycetaceae bacterium
CATATTAAGTGATCTTTTGTATAGAAATTTTGGGTGGAACTTTGGAACTCGATGTTAAAATGGAAAAGTCTGGTCGCATGGCAGATTGTATATCGATGTACACCGCGGCGTTGCTAACGGTCTGCGTCGGCATTCTCATCAGGAGCCATACAACCGACACGGGTGGGGCGACCGTCACGGTTCCGCACTTATGAAAAGACTTCGGCAATTATCGCTATTCTTTGATTACGCCGAAGATGCGGCTCAGACGGCCCAATCGCCTCCGTCTGAGCAATCCATCATCGCCCTTGCACTGGCTCTTGGTGCCCGCCACGTTCCCGGTTGGTCGCTGCCCGAAGAAAAGGTGACCAGCAACCTACCGCCCGTCTCGCCGTCATTGGTCCACAAGATCAGGGACCGCATCGCCTCAGGCGATGATCCACTTGGCGAACTGTTCTGCTCCCTGCGGCCACCGGCCGAACGGAGGAAGCGGGGGGCGACGTTCACGCCGCTGCCGATCGTCCGCTCGATGCTCGATTGGGCCGAAGGCCACGGGCGTCCACAGCGGGTGGTCGATCCGGGCACCGGCTCCGGCCGATTCGCCGTCCACGCCGGGCTGCGGTTCCCGAAAGCAAACATACTCGGCATCGAATCCGACCCGCTACCGGCAATCATCGCCCGTGCCAATCTCGCGGCCTCGGGCCTCGCCGCACGCTCTGAGGTGATCCTCGGCGATTACCGAAGCGTTGCCATTCCGCTTCTGGATGGCAAAACCCTCTACATCGGTAATCCGCCTTACATCAGGCACCATCAGCTTGATCCGAATTGGAAGCAGTGGCTTATCCGTGAAGCCGCGAAGCGTGGCCTGTCCGCCAGCCAACTGGCGGGCCTGCATGTCCACTTCTTCCTTGCCACGGCGATGAAGGCGGCTCGTGGTGATTTCGGGGCATTCATCACGGCAGCCGAATGGCTTGATGTCAATTACGGCAGCCTCGTCCGCGATCTGTTCCTTGGCGACCTGGGCGGGCGGCAGATCATCGTCATCGAACCCACGGCCATGCCGTTTCCCGATGCCGCGACTACGGCGGCCATCTCTATGTTCGAGGTCGGCAGCCGCCCGACCTCGGTGTTCCTGCGGCGTGTCGAAACGCTCGATCAGATCGGAAACGATGACGCCGACCGCGAAATTCACCGTGAACGGCTGGAAGCCGAAGGCCGCTGGACGCACCTGACCCGGTCGGTGAAAAAGGGATCGTCCGGCTTTGTCGAGCTGGGCGAGCTGTGCCGCGTCCATCGCGGCCAAGTCACCGGAGCGAACAAGGTGTGGATTGCCGGGCCGCACAGCGTAGGGCTGCCCGAATCGGTGCTATTCCCATCCGTCACCAAGGCTAAAGAGTTGTTTTATGTCGGCAAGATTTTAATCGATGCGTCGTTTCTGAAGCGGGTGATCGATCTGCCGGTTGATCTGGCCGTCTTCGACCAGTCGGACAGGAAAATGATCGATCGCTTTTTGCAGACAGCGGAGAAACTCGGGGCACATCAAGGGTATATCGCCGCGAATCGCAAGGCGTGGTGGTCGGTCGGGCTGCGGAAACCGGCCCCGGTCCTCGCCACCTATATGGCGAGGCGGCCACCGGCTTTCGTCCGCAACACGGCTGAAGCCCGTCATCTCAACATCGCCCACGGCCTCTATCCGCGTGAATCCCTGGACGAAACGGCCCTGACCAATCTCGTCGATTACCTTTCGCGGGCGGTGAAACTGACGGAAGGCCGCACCTATGCGGGGGGGCTGACCAAGTTTGAGCCACGTGAAATGGAACGGCTATTGGTGCCCGGCATCGAACTCCTCTCGCAAGGTGCTGTATGATTTTCTACCCGCTCGGTTGGGAGAAGAGCCAAAAATCTCTGGAATGCGTCCGGGGGGAGTCCGTGGCTCGTCGCCGGTCGGCGGATCGGCACGTTATTTGATGCGCCACCAGACACTGGGATCGAGGCCCCGGGCGAGACACTCGGGCTCGATCGCCCGGCGGAACCGCGCGGCGTCGACTGGGTAGCCGGCGGTCGGGCGGAGGCCTGGGATCCGGGCGGTCCAGTGGGCGTTGAAGGCGTCCATCCAGCACTCGCGGACGGTCTTGCTGACGATTGAGGCCAGTGCGACCAGGCCGTCCTCGACGTCGGCGCGGGGGAGCAGGCTCAACTCCAGGCGACGGCCCGGGCCCTGGAGCGAGTACCGGCTGAGCGCCGGGCCTTCGGGACCCTGGCCGATCCAGGTGTCGGGGAAGGCCTCGCGCAGCGGGTGGAGATAGAAGTGACGGCCGCCGTGCTTGTCGGAGCGGACGTGCGTGACGACGCCATCGGCGGCACGATCCCAGAGCGCGCCGAGCAGGCGGGCGAACGCGGCGAAGTGGACCTTCGCCTTCGAGCCCGACCGCGCCAATCCGACGTTGAACCGCGCCGGGCCGACAACGACTGATCGAACTCCCGCGATCCGCCACGACGCCCCCTCGAGCGCGCGGGGTGCCGGGGCCCGATCGAGCAGGGCCCGCGCCCCATGGCCGGGCAGCTCCGGGTCGCCACCGTCGAGCCACGGGGATAATTCGGCCTCGGCGAGCGTTCCCGCGTCGAGCGCAGTCAGCAGGCCGCCGAGCGAGCGAGGGATCCCCCTCCCGGCTGCGGCCACTGCCGAGAGGCAGGCCACCTCCAGCCGGTCGCGCCCCTTCCCCGCGTGGAGGATGGCCTTGGAGTCGTCGACCCAGAGCCGCCCCGAGGTGTCTCCGGCCCGCGCCACGGTCGCCGCCAGGTCGCCCCAGACGTCCGGCGCTCGGTCGTCCGGCGCCTCGGCGGTCACCGCCGTCAGGACTAGCGGGCCAAGGTTCGGGCCGTAGCCCGCCTCGTCGATCCCCACCCAGCGCATCGATGGATCCATCAAGAGATACCGGCCGCCCGCCGCCCTCACAAGTGTCCGGCGGGCGCCACCGGGGCCTGCTCGAGCGTATCGGCCGGCGCGGCGGTGGCGGCGCGGGGCTCGGCGTCAGTCATCCAGACGGGGGCAGGGTCGCGGCCCTGGATCTCGCCCGCCAGCGAGCCGTAGTCCTCCGCCCCCCGGCTGCTGGGGGCGTACTGGAAGATCGACTGGCCGAAGCTCGGGCACTCGGCCAGGCGGATGTTGCGGCGGATCCTCGTCCGGAAGAGCCGGGCCTCGGCCCAGGGGAGCGTCGCGTTCCGCCGCCCCTCGAAGAACCGGTCGAGGTCCTCGATCACCTCGCCCCCCAGCCTCGTCCCCGCGTCGTAGAGGCAGAGCAGGACCCCCGAGACCTTGAGGTCGCGGTTGACCCGCTTCGAGACCAGGTGGATCGTCTCGAGCAGCTTCGAGAGCCCGTGCAGCGCCAGGAAGTGTGCCTGGAGCGGGATCACCACCTCGCGGGCCGCGCACAGCGCGTTGAGCGTCAGGATGCTGAGCGAGGGGGGGCAGTCCATCAGGACGAAGTCGAAGGGCTCGGGGTCGGCGTCGAGCTGGTCGCGGAGGATGACCTCGCGACCGACGCTGCCGATCAGCTCCAGCTCGGCGCCGGCCAAGTCGATGTGGCTGCCGCAGATGAACAGGTTGGCGGCGACCTCGCGGCGGACCTTCGCCAGCGGCACGCCCTGCGTCAGGACCTCGTAGAGCGACGGGCCGGAGCGGCCCGGCAGGAGGCCCAGGTGGAGTGTGGCGTGCGCCTGCGGGTCCAGGTCGAGGACGAGCGTCTTGTGCCCCTCGCCCGCCAGCGCCGCGGCCAGATTGACCGTGGTCGTCGTCTTGCCCACCCCGCCCTTCTGATTCAGCATCGCGATCCGTCGCATCGTTGGGTTCCCTCGCTCCAGGGGTCCGATCCTTCGCCCGTCACTCGCGGGCGGCGCCACGGGCGCGACCGGGAGTTTAGTCTGTTCATCTCCCGGCGCGAAGCCGAATTGCGCCCCATTGCGTCGACGGTCCGAGCGGACCTCGGGACTCGGCACGCGACGTGCTTCTCATCAAGCGCACGCCCTGGTGGCGGATCACGAGGACAGGTGTGGTCCCTCGCGGACCCCGCCCGTCGGTCTTTTCGAACGCGGCTCAGGCGTGCCGGGGCTGGAACGGCGGCGCGACCCCGGAGACGCGGAGGCGGACCCGGTAGACCGCGTCGACGGCCGTCATGACGAGCGCCCGGGCGTCGGGGTCGCACCAGGCGAGGTTGGACGGGCGCTTCGGCAGCGCGATGATCCCTAGGAGCCTCCCGTCGGGCTCGAAGACCCAGACGCCGAGCGCCACGGCGACGTAGACACGGCCGCCTCGGTCCACCTTCATCCCGTCGGGGCCGCCTGGCTGCTCGGGGTCGAGCGTCGCAAAGACCCGGCTCGACCCGGCTGCCAGCGCCCCCGTCGGCTCGACGTCGAACGCCCGAATCTGGTACCGCGCCGTGTCGCAGACGTAGAGTATACTCTCATCGGGCGAAAGCGCCAGGCCGTTGGGCTTCTCGAAGTCGTCGGCCAGGAGGTGGGTCATCCCCAGGCCGTCGAGCATGTAGACACCCTGGAAATTCAGCTCGCGCGCCTCGGGGGCCACGCCGTAGGGCGGGTCGGTGAAGTAGAAACGGCCGTCGGCACGGCTGATGATGTCGTTGGGGCTGTTCAGCCGCTTTCCCGAGTAGGTCTCGGTGACCGTCTCGCCCCCCGAGCCGTCGGGCGACATCCGCGAGACCCGACGGCCGTTCTGCTCGCAGAAGTAGACCAGGCCGTCCGCGCCGAAGGTCTGGCCGTTGGCGGCTCCGGTCTTCTCGCGGACCAGTTCGAGCGCGCGGTCGGGGCGGAGCCGGTAGGTCCGCTCGGCCTTGATGTCCTGGAACAGCAGCGAGCCGTCGGGGAACCAGAGCGGCCCCT
>JAFANO010000630.1 GCA_019232645.1 Planctomycetaceae bacterium
GAAGAAGGACCGGCCGACCCGTATCGAGCACGAATACGGCCGATGCGGGGCGTTGAACCTGTTCGCGGCCTTCGACACGCGGACCGGGAAGGTCTCCGGGAAGACGGCCGCACGGACGCGACAGGCGGAGTTCATCGCCTTCCTGGAGCAGTTGGACCGGGAGATCCCGGCGTCGGTTCGGACGATCCACCTCGTGCTGGACAACGTGCGGATGCACAAAGGCAAGCAGGTGCGAGCCTGGCTGGCGCAGCACCCGCGGTTCGTATTTCATCATCCGCCGGTGCACTGCTCGTGGATGAACCAGGTGGAGCAGTGGTTCGGGATTCTGAAGCGGAAGCGGTTGCGGATCGCCGACTTCCTCAGCAAGGAACACCTGGCCGAGCGGTTGATGGCCTTCATCGGCGAGTGGAATGAGATCGCTCATCCGTTCCACTGGACCTCGAAGTCGGTGGCCAAGGTCATGGCGAAGTGCCAGATCGAGGACGCGAAGCCGTTGGCGGAAGCCGCGTAGGATTTCCGTTCCTTAATTGCTACGGGCGGTACTCAGCTCGACTGATGCAGATTTTTGGGGGCCGCCTTGGCGGTAGCATGGGGAGTTGAACCGACTTCCTGTGTCACCACCAAGGACGACCCCCGATGATTGTACCGGATGAGGCCCTCCCCATCTTCCAGGCCCTCGCCCCCACGTTCACCCGGCCGACCTTCCAACGCTTCGCCCTGCTGATGGGCGCCGCCCTGCTGTGCACCGGCCGACGCACCGTCGCCAACCTGCTCCGCGTCGCCGCACCCCTGGCCGCCGGGCACCGCACCACCTACCAGCGGGTCTTCTCGTCCGCCTCCTGGTCCGCGATGCACCTGGCCTGCGGCCTCTGCCGGCTCGTTGTGGCCCTGCTGCCCCCGGATCAGCCCATGCTGCTGGCCGGCGACGACACCGTCGATGGGCACCCCGGCAAACGGGTCTACGGCAAGGCCCGGCACCGCGACCCGGTCCGCTCCAGCCATGGCTCCACCGCCTGGCGGTACGGCCACAAGTGGGTCGTCCTGGCGGTGCTCGTCCGCTTCCCGTTCGCCACCCGGCCCTGGGCCTTGCCGGTCCTGGTGGCCCTGTACCGGAGCGAGGAGGACAACCGGGCGCGGCGGCGGCCGCATCGCACCCCCGCGCAGATCATGTGCCAGTTGCTGCGGGTCATGCGGCTGTGGTTCCCGGACCGGCGGCTGGTCTTCGTCGGCGATGCCGGCTACGGCACCCACGAGGTGGCGCGGTTCTGCCACCGGCATCGCCTCGGGGTGACGATGGTCAGTAAGCTCCACCCCGACGCCAACCTGTTCGCGCCCCCGCCGCCGTACCGCGGCCAGGGGCGGCCGCGGGTCAAGGGGGCGGCCCTGCCCAAGCCCCGGGAAGCGGTGGCGAGGGCACGGCGGCTGCGACGCCGGACGGTGTCCTGGTACGGCGGGGGGACCCGCCGGGTGGGCCTACGGAGCGGTGTCGGGCACTGGTACAAATCGGGCTGCGGCCTGGTACCGGTGCGCTGGGTCTTCGTGCGCGACCGCGACGGTACCCACCGCGACGAGTACTTCTTCACCACCGACGTGACGCTCGACCCGGTGACGATCGTCGAGACCTACACCGCGCGGTGGAACCTGGAGACCACCTTCCAAGAAATGCGGGCCCTTCTCGGTCTGGAGACGACGCGCGGGTGGTGCCGCAAGACGGTGCTACGGATGGCGCCGTGGCTGTTCGGGCTGTACACGGCGGTCGCCCTACTGTACCGGACGCTGCCCGAATCGAAGCGCGAGGGCGGTGTGGACTGGCCCGGGAAGGCCGGGGTGACGTTCTCCGACGCGCTGATGACGGTACGGCGGTGGCTGTGGCGGGAGTGGGTTTTCCCGCAGGTGGGGGTGGGCCGGGTCCTGCAAAAACTCCCCGAGCCGGTGCAAGACCTGTTGCTCTACGGCCTTGCACCGGCGGCGTAGGTCACCACAGAATCTGCATCAGTCGAGCTGAGAGCCTCCGGGATCCGATCTCTCGGCCGACCCGCCGGCGTCACCACGGGGCTCCTGGCGGCCTTCTCGAAGGCCCTGGTCCGACGTGCCGAGTAATTGTTTTTTCCGGATCTCGCCGCCGTCGGACGCCGGTAGTGGAGGGCCTCGTCGTGTCCGCAAGTTGCTGGCCGTCACTGATTTTGGGGGGTACGGCACCATGCTGACATGACACGACAAAACGGCCATGATCCACGTGGTGTAGGGAAGGAGGTGGATCCTGGCCGAATTGCTCGCGACTCGGTCGTCGCGTGGGCATCGTACCATCTGTCTGCCCATCGCGGAAGATGCCTATCGGCGGATCGTCAGCATCCCCAGCGAGTTCCGCCACGCCATCGATGACTGCTTCCAACAGAGCCCCGAGTTGTTCCCGGCGAACTTCGCGCACGGATACCAATTCAAGGACGTTCGCATGTCGGCCAAGAGGGGAGTCCTGATCCGGCGGCTCATCTTGAGCGACGGCCGTGCCTACAGCCTCCGGCCGTCGTTCCTCATGCCCTACCTGACCGCTCGGACCGAGGACGTTGAAGGACCGCTGTTCTTGCGCAAGTTCGGCGTCCCGTACTGGGCGTTGGCTCGTGTCTTCGGCGACGATCCGATGTCCTGGTATCGTCGGGAATGCACCTTGGGCCGCTTCAGCGTCGTGGGGACCACTCTCCGCCAGGCGGAGTTGCCGGCGCATCTGCTGGCCGACGAGCATCATCAAGCTCTGGACGGTCAGGAGGTCGCCATCGCCACGACCGTCGGCGCCGGGTGCGTTCTGGGGGCGGAGCCGGCCCGGACGGCGGGTGCCGACGACCTGAAGGCCGCCTACGGGGTCTTCCAGGAGGAAGCCCGCGACCTGGCTCCCGGATCTGCCCCCGTGACCGTCAGTACCGACGGTTGGAAGGGGACGCGCGCGGCCTGGAAAGCATTGTTCCCGGGGGTGGTCCTCCTGCTGTGCTTCCTGCACGCGTGGCTGAAGATCCGGGATCGGGCCAAGCACCTCAAGGAACTGTTCGCGGAGATCTCGCGGCGGGTCTGGGAGGCGTATCACGCGCCCGATCGCCGGAGCTTCGGGCAGCGGCTGCGCCGGCTCCGTCAGTGGGCCGCGGACCATCTCGCGGGGGTGGTCCGGGAGAAGGTCCTGGACCTGTGCGGCAAACGCGAGGCTTGGTCGGTCGCGTACCAGCACCCCGGCGGTCATCGCACCAGTACCATGCTCGACCGGCAGATGCGGGGGATGAACCGGTACTTCGATCACGGCCAGCACCTGCACGGATCGCTCGCGGCGTGCCGGCGGCACTGCCGGGCGTGGGCGTTGGTGTGGAACTTCGCGCCATGGCACCCGGCGACAGCGCGGGCGAACGCCGACTGGCGGAGTCCCGCCGAGCGCCTCAACCGGCACAGGTACCACGATTGTTGGCTGCACAATCTGTTGATCTCCGCGTCGCTGGGGGGATATCGATGTCCACTCCCCCAAAATCAGTGACGGTCAGGCAAGTTGCCGCCGGAGTTCGCGGGCCAGAGGAGCTGCCGCCTGTGTCCGACCACCTCGTCGAAGAGTTTGATCCGAATGAGGCTTTAGAGTTGTTCGGCCGTTTGTTCGGAGAGATCGACAGGCATTACTACGCCATGTCCCACGGGGAAAACCCGTGGGAGGGCGAGGGCAGGAGTCGAGTCGATTGGACTGAGGCTTTGAGCAAGGCTTGCCGCGCGTTGGGCCTCGACCACATCGACCTCGATGAGGCGTCCTATGCCGCGTTCCAGGACCCCTACATGACGGGATTCTTCGCCAACGCGTGTCTTCCCCTCCCGATTGAACCGGAGGTCGCGGCCCGGATGCTCCGCAAGCATTTCAATAGCCGGGGCCTGGCGGAGCTGGTGCGGCTCCTGACCTCACCCGAGGCACGAGACGGCCATCCGCCGCATAATAAAAAACTGATATCTTGACGTGGAGGGGGCGGCGGCAATAGGATCGCGGACCGTCGCGTTCTGCTACCGACCCCGGCCGCCGCGCACCAGGCGGTAGCGGAAGGTCTCGCAGCCCGGTCGGCGAGCTGCTGATGCCCGCAGCAGGAAGGTCGCAGTGCGGATGTCCGCCTGATTCCGCACCGTGTTGCAGTGTTGCCATCCGCACCCGATGCCCGCCGAGTATTCGAGCACGTCGCCCAGCTTGACCTGCGCCTCGTCTCTCATCGCGATACCTCCCTCGTGGCGTCTATGGGAGAGGAGGGCATGCGATTATGTGCCTGTCCAATGTTGTGGCGAAAAAGCAACATCACCGGAGCGG
>JAFANO010000031.1 GCA_019232645.1 Planctomycetaceae bacterium
CACGAGGAGAAGGCGCCTTTAGGATCGCTAGCGGATGGTGGGGTGGAAGATGCGGTGGAGGAGCCCAGCGATGCGGTTGAACGAACGTCTGAGCGGACGCCATGGCGCCCTCCTGATCGTCGATATGCAAGAGAAGTTGCTGGCGCAAATGCGATATCGCGACCTGATCGTGGCCAATTCCGCCCGCCTGGTCCGGGGCGCCCAGCAGCTCGGCCTGGCTGTCTGGGCAACCGAACAGTATCCCGAGGGGCTAGGCCCCACCACCGCTGAGCTCGCCATGCTGATCCCCGAACGCGCCCCGAAGACAACATTCCATTGTTGCACGATCCCACAACTCGTCGAGCAATTATACGGCCGGCAGATTCGACATGTGACCCTCGCGGGCGTCGAGGCCCACGTCTGCGTCGCCCAGACGGCGCTGGAGTTGTTAGGATTGGGGTTCGGCGTCCAGGTCCCCGCCGATGCCGTCGCCTCGCGCTCCAAGATGGACTGGGAGTTCGCCCTCCGCCGCCTGGAACAGGCCGGAGTCGTCCTCTCGACCACCGAAGCCGTCCTCTTCGAGTGGACCGAACGCTCGGACCGGCCCGAGTTCAAGGCGATCAGCGAGCTGGTCAAGTCGTTCGTCCCGCCTCCCAAGCAGAAAGGCGGCCATCATTAGCCGGCCCCGCGTGTCATGACTTGCGTCAGCCCGGCATGATCCTTCTACAGTGCCTCCGAGCACGAACGAGGGCCGACGGGGGCAAGTTCCGCCGGCCCTTCGGTGGATCGTGTCGATGACCCTCGCTGAGCTCAGCCTCGCTCAGTAGGCAAAGATGCCGAAGGGATAGGGCGTGAAGAACGGCCGGGTGTAGTTCTTCTTGAAGTCGAGCCACCAGATGCCGTCATCCCAACGGAGGGTCACCGCCCGCCAGTCGAGCGGGACCTCGGGGTAGGGGTAGGGCGGCCCGATATTCGGCCAGGCCTGCCAGGGATACACGGTCGGGTAGCCGACTGCGGAATAGTTGGGATAGGGCGCGTAGCTCGGCCAGGCATAGTTGGGGAACGCGGGTTTCGTGATGCCCCCCGCGCCGGGCGCGATGGCCGGTCCCTCGGGGAGCGGTCCCTCGGGCACGGCCCCCGCGGGGCCGACCGTGCCCAACGGCTGAGTCACGGCGGGCGTGCCGTCGAGGATGACCTCACCGCCGGGGACCGGGCCGCCTGCCCCGCCGAACCACTGATGGCCCATCGCCAACCGGGTCCGCGCCTGTGGCTCATATTGTGCGGGACGCACGCCGTCGGTGACGACCACTTGGAGCATGTCGGCCACCGCGGACACCCCTGGCACGCTCCGAGCGAGGGTGATGGCCTCGGCCTTCTGTGCCCGGGTCGAGACCGAGCCGGTCAGCGTGACGAGGCCATCGCGGGTCTCGATCTCGATCCGGTAGCCGCTCAGTGCCCGACTCGAACTCAAGACGCCGGCGACCGCGTCGGCGGTCGCTTGGTTGGCGGAGGGTGCCCGTCCCGGCGCGCCTGACGCCGCGGCGGTCGCGGCCAGGAGACCGACCGCGATGGAAATCCGTTTCAGTCCAACCATCTTGGGTTTATCCTTCTCCCGCCACGAATCGGCACGACTTCCGAGAGGACGACGAGCGGGACATGCCGTCCGGGTCGGCGAGAAGTCGCGCCGCTTCAAACTCGTCCTCGGAAACGAGACGCCGCAGTGTTGGGAGGCTCGGAATCCCGGGGCAAAGTTGCCCAGGGACGATGAAACCTCATCAGGCGCACCATACGCGGCGCGGAAGAGACCGTGAAGAACGCGTCAGGAGGGGAGGAGCCGGGAATCGGTCTACCGTTTCCGAACCGTCGCCGAAATATGGCGCGCGATCCGGGCACGGTCAAACCGCCAGCAAAAAAACAAACCGGGGCCGTCCGGCCCCGTCGTGCGAACTCTCCAACATGCAATAACTTCGATCTTTTCGAATGCTCAGCTCGTCAGGTTCGGCTCGGCGGCCATCCGTCCTCGCGAGGGTCCCATCATGTCGTGTTGACCGCCCCCCGTGGTCATGCCGATCAAGAGGACCGTCATGGTCCCGCCGGCGAAGAGGGCGAACTCGGAGTCGTGTCGCCCGCACAGCGCCCCGGCGACTCCCAGGCCGACCATCGCGACGATGACCCCGACCCGTCCCCGGGAGGCCCATCGAGTCGCGGGCAGGAGCCGGCTCAGGCAGAGCGCCCCGACCCCGAAGACCTGGAAGAGCACCACCGAAAGCTCAAGCATGGCGCAAAGGCGCACGTTCGACCAGACCATACAGGCTCCTTCCATGGGCACTGCGTGGGACGTTGACGAGCGTCATGGCGGAAAGCCGCGGCGGGTTGTTAACGATCGTGTGGATTTTGCATCTTCCAGGCCAATTGTCGAATGTCCCGGAAAATGGGCCCCTCTCGCGGCCGTTCAAGAGGAGAACTTGAGGAAAAAAATAGACTCTCGGAAGATTTTTTCCGCAAGAGGGTGGTAAATCTTACACGTCGAGCATGTCAAGATTACAGGGAGACCCGATCGCCCGCGTCGGACCGCCAACGACGGCCCATCTAGAAACCGCGGGGGATGAGGATCGGATTCTCCAGCTCGCCTTGGCCGCTGATATCGACCACCTTCCAGCCCGCTTTCTCATGGCGCGCGGTGATGGTCCGGATGAGTCGCGAGCCATCTTTGCCGGGCTTCATGAGCATGACGCTCCGGCGCCCCGTGCTGACCGCCTGGTTCATATCGACAATCTGGAAGCCTTCCAGCTTGGTGGCCAGCTCACTCAAATCCTCTTCGGTCAGCGACTTCTTGAGGATCGCGGAGAAGAGGTCGCGATTCCTGGGCTTGGCCTCGGTCGGGGAGCGGAGGGCGGTGGCCTCCTTGAGCGCCTCGGGGTCCTTGACCTTGAGCGCGTGGAGGAACGCCAGGACGGCGCCGACGGGCGTGTGGAAGTTGACCTGCTGATCGAGCCCGACGCCGTTGCCTGCGCCACCTGGCGAGCTGGGCGGACCGTTTCCAAGGTTTCCGGGGGGATTGGGCGGGACGTTGCCCGGGGATCTGGGCCGCGCGTTGGAACCGGGCTGATGATGGTTCGGTGCCGGTGGGTTGGTAGGTCGCGACCGAGACCCTTCGTTCGAGCCAGGAGCCAGGGTTGGCGTCGGAGTCAGCGTGGGACGCTCCGTGCCGGGATTGGCCGGGGGAGCGCTCGCCGTGCCCGCGGGGCGGGTCTCCCCGGGCTTCTTCTCCGCCAAGGCGACCTGAGCCTCCCTGGTGGCCGTGCCCTCGAGCTTGGGCCACCGGCCAGGCGACTCAGCCGGCGCGGGCTCGGCCGGCGCGGCCGCGGGCTCCGTCGAATCCTCCTCGGCCGGGGCCGGTGCGTCGTTGG
>JAFANO010000091.1 GCA_019232645.1 Planctomycetaceae bacterium
GACGAAAAGGCCCGGCCCAAGGTCGAACAAGCCGCCGCCGATGAGATTTTTTTCTAGGATGGCAAAAGTAGCTGGAGGCACTTTTGCTCCAACCCCGTGAGATAGCGGGCCGGGTCCTGGCGGAAGCGTCGTTGCTTTCGTCGCGACTCGCGTCGTGCTTCCAATTCGGCTCGCAGCTCTTGCCAGCGCGGCACATAGCCCGGCCGCAAGATCAAGCCTTCCTCCGGGCGCAGCCGGGTCGCCAGGCTCGCGATCACGCGTGCCGAGCCCATCACCACCAAGCCGGGCGAGGCCCGACGTCGGCCACTGGCGCGGCGCTCATGATAGCGATGACTGCCGAAGGCGTGCTCCAGATCGTTGTTCGTCCGCGGCAGGTCCGACGACCGGTAGCACCCGAACAAACCCGGCCAGTAGCTCTTGGTCACTCTCAAGAAGTGCCTCAGGCCCTTCTCGACCGAGGGCTCATCGGCCTGAGCCGCCGCCTGACGCATCCGCACCAGCAATTGCACCAAGCGACGCCGCACCTTCGGAGCCGGCAACTGCTCCGGGTTCATCAGGATCCGGGCCACGCGCTTGACCCATTTGTAAGCCTCACGCACCGGCGGGAACAGGGCGGCCGTCTCCTCCAGCCCATGCCGCAGCAACTGTTGGAGCCGCTTCAGACCGCCGGGCAATCTCCCCGCCCGCGCCGCCACCTGGTCCAAGCTAGCGGCGATCTGGCTCAGCCGATCCTGGAGCTTCAGCCCCGAGGCCGCCAGCGGCGGCAACCCGTCGTCGGTCAAGGCGGCACGCACCGCGGCACAGTAGCCCCGCACGATCTCCGCTTCCTCATCGTCCGGGTCCGACTCCGCCTCCTTCTCCGCCTGGCGTTCGATCGGACGGATTCCCCGCACGCGCTTCTTCAATTCCTTCTTGGCATGACGATCGGCCTCGGCGATCGGCTTGGCCGCCTCGCGAAGATAGTGGAAATGACAGAGTTGGTGCGGGACACCGCGCAAGGCCCGCGCCACGGCGTTGCGGATGCTGTCTTGGCCGTCGGAGATCACCCCGGTGATCGGCACGGGCAGCGCTTGATGCACCTCCGTGATCAGGCCGGCCAGATCCTTGGCGGTGGACGACAAGAGGCTCCTGGCCAGAAGGATCTCGCCGGAGAGGCAGTCGCGTAAGACCCAGAGGACCTCGTGACCGACGTCGGGCTGCAGTCCGTCGATCGCCAGGATGACGCGACGCTGATCGCGCAGCAGCGGCTCCAATCGCTCGGGGTCGGCGGTGGCCAGTGCCCTGAGCTCGTCGTAGCGGTCCAAGAGGTTGGTGACCGTGCGTTGAGCGACGACCAGCCCACGGCCGGTCAGTTCCCGGTGGATCTCGGGGATGCTGCGGTGCTCGGCATGTCGGAGCCGACCGACCAGCGCCATGACATCGAGGCCGAACTCGTGATAGGGCAGGGCGAAGTGGGGCTCGGCCTCGGGCCTGTAGGGGCGGAGGAAGCGGGGGCAAGCGGGATTGATACAGCGTCGGACCGACAGTGTCAGCCGGAGGACACCGTCGAGGGTGGTGATGGTGCGGAAGTTGTCGTAGCGGGCCCAGAGTCGGTGTTGACATTCCGGGCAGTCGCGGGTGACGGCAACCAAGTTCAGAGCGCGATCGGGTTGTGGGCGCGGTCGTCGTCGCTTGCGCATGGAGGGCCTCCTTCGGTGGCGACCTCCCTTCTACGAAGCCAGCTTCAGTTAAGTTTGCCACCCTAGTTTTTTCTAGGGTGGCAAAATTTCCTTGATCGGGGAACATCGTATCTGTTATTCCTTGAGTCGGTTCGACTTCAAGGAGTACCGCCATGGCCCGACGGAGTGCCCGCACTCAACCGGATCGGACCCTCGATCTGCCCGCACTCACCCGGACCTGCCCCGCCTGCGACGGGTCGCTCTGGGCCTCCTACATGACCCGACGCGCCGTCACCACCTTGGACGGCACCATCCGGCTCCGGCTTCAGGTCCGCCGCTGTCGCGACCCGCTCTGCTCGCGTCACCATGTCCCACTCCGCCCCGAGCAGGAGGGGCGCTACGCCCTCCCCGAGCACGAGTTCGGCCTCGACGTCATCGCCCTGATCGGCACCTTGCGGCACGCCCAGCATCGGAGCGTCCCCGAGATCCATGCCGAACTCACCCGCCGCGGCGTGCCCATCTGCCTGCGCACCGTCACCAATCTCCTCGATCGCTACGACGAACTGCTCGCCCTGTCGATCGCGGACACCGCGCGGCTCCGGCGGGTCACGGCCACCGCCGGCCGCGTGATCCTGGCCATCGACGGTCTTCAGCCCGACGTCGGCCACGAAGTCCTCTGGGTCCTCCGTGACTGCCTCAGCGGCGAGATCCTCCTGGCCCGGAGCTTGCTGTCCTCGACTCAAGATGACCTGGCCCGACTCATCACCGAAGTCAAGGAGGCGTCGGAGGTGCCGATCGTCGGTGTCGTTTCCGACGGCCAGGACTCGATCCGCAAGGCGGTCCAGAAGGCACTCGAGGGCGTGCCGCATCAACTTTGCCACTTCCACTACTTGCGCGAGGCGGCCAAACCGATCTACGAGGCCGACCGGCACGCTAAAAAGGAGTTGAAGAAGCGGGTCCGTGGGGTGCGGCCGATCGAGCGCAAGGTCGAGGGCCGCGACGATCCGGAGGCGAAGGCCGTCCAGGGCTACTGCGCCGCGGTGCGCAGCGCGTTGACTGACGACGGGAGGCCACCGCTGTCGGCCCCGGGACTGGTACTCAAGGGGCGGCTGGAGGCTGTCGTGGAGAGCCTCGACCGGGTCGAGGAAAAAAGGGGCTGCCGAGCGAACTGATCCGGTTACGGTCGCTGCTGCGGGGAGGTCTGTCGGCGACGGCGCCGCTGTGGGCCCCGGTCGAGGCGGCGTACGACTGGGTGTTCCGGGCCGCGGCGCTCCTGGCCAACGTGGCCGGGCGGGCCGGTACGGCGGTGAAGGCAAGCTACCGTGGCCTGCTGGGTGCGATGGCGCGGCACGCCGGAGGGGCCGGGAGCTTGAGTGGGGCGTTGGGGCACTTCCAGAAGGTGACACGGAGCTACTGGCCGGGTCTATTCCACTGCTACGATGTGCCCGAGTTGCCGCGGACGGACAATGACCTGGAGCAGTTGTTCGGGGCGCACCGGTATCACGAGCGGCGGTGCAGCGGCCGGAAGGTGGCCTCCCCGGGGCTGGTGGTGCGCGGGTCGGTGCGCTTACCGGCGGCGGTGGCGACCCGCCTGCGGGGGGAGGTCAAAGGCGAGGACCTGACGCCGTCGGACCCGGACGCTTGGCGTGAGTTGCGCGCCTCCTTGGAACGTCGTCAGGCGGTGCGGGCGCAGGGCCGGCGGTTCCGCCGCGATCCAGCCGCGTATCTTCAAGAGCTTGAAGATGCTCTGATCAAGGAAACTTTGCCACCCTAGGTTTTTTTCGATTGATCTCGCGGCGCTGGTCGTCGGAGAGTGCCATCTCGGGGGGTATCATCGCGCTGCTCCGCGTGGGCGTCCCGCCAATCGGGCCGGAACGGCGGCCGGGCCGGTCCTGGCGCCCGGAACCTCGGCATCTCCGTCACCTCCGGACCTAGAAACCGAGCCTTATTCGCCAGCCCGGGTCGCTCCGGTAGGATCGACGGAACATCGGCGGGTGGCACTCTACGCCGATAACCTTAACCTTGGCCTTTGATTATGCTTGATTTGCTGGGCAAGTTCGATCTCAACTTTCGTCGCAGCACGAATCGTGGGGGCGCCGATCACGGGCTCGCGTTTCTTCCGCGGGTAATCGCGACTGGCCTTGTTCCTCCGCGTGTACCCGTCGATCACCGCCACGGACAACTGCTCCCACAGCGATTCGCCCGGTGCCGGGACACTGCGGTATGCCTTCATCGCCCCCTGGTAGGCCCGCAGAAGCCCCGCCACGCTGACCTGCGAGGGCGCGATCCCGTCATACGACAACTCCACCTGTCCGTGCCAACACAGCGACCACAGCCCCAACAGCGACCAGGTCGCCTCCACCTCGGCATTCGCCCCGCAGTGGCTCCGCAGCGTGCGACGGCCGAAGGTCTGCTGGAAGTGGCGGTAGAACAATTCCACTCCCCAGCGGAGGGCGTCAATTTCGATGATCTGCCGGTCCGAGAGGACCTTCGCTTCCAGCACCGACGTGACCGGGTAGACCGGGTGTCGTCCGCCCCGCGCCACCACCAGACGCAGCACCAGCGGCGGTTGCTGCTGCGCCGCGGCCCGGTCCGGCCAGAGGTAGACCAGGCCGTCTTGCTCCCGGGCATAACCCAAGTTCCGGAGCAACCGGACGTGGGCACCGACGCGGATCAGCCGATCGCGTCCGCTGTCCAACAGCGCTTTCCAAGAGTCGGAGCCGACAAATCCGGCGTCGGCGGTCACCAGCGCCTGCGGTGGCAAGGCGGCGATCATCTGCAGCAGGTGGTCGCGCTCGCTGCTGTCGGAGGGCCCGGCCCGCCAGTCCCAGGGCAGCCCGGTACCGACGTGCCACATCACCGTCAGCCACATCTGCGGGCTGTTGGCCTTCTTGGCCCGCGCCGAAGCGGCCCGGTCGCCACGCCGCCGCTGCGCCGGGGACT
>JAFANO010000302.1 GCA_019232645.1 Planctomycetaceae bacterium
CACGAAAGAGGGTGGTGTCCGCGAGTCATCGAACGAGGGGAAGCCCCTCGTTTGCAGAGATTTTAACGGTGATACAGGGAATGGTTCAACCATTCGCATCGAAGGATCATGGGTGCCAGGTTACCGTCTTTCGGAATCCGTGTGCGGGGGCCGACGACGTGGGACGCACGGTGAAGGGAGCGGTGATCCGCTCGACTCTTCTTGGCTGTCCCACTACGCCCGCGGGGTGAGCGTGGTGGTCTTCTCCCTCTCGGCCGTCGGGGACGCGTGAGCGACGATCGCCCTCGGCGGCGATCCGATCAGAGGAAGAGCGAATCGCGAAGCCGCTGCAAGATGACCTGCTCCAGCTTGGCGTCGCGATTCTTGGGGATCCAGCCGTTGGGGATGGGGACGGGGCCGACGATATCGCGGCTCCGGTTGACCGGGAAGTCGTTGTTGAAGACGGCGCGGCCGGCGGCCTGCCGGTCGGGCTTGGTCAGGTCCTCGATCTCCTTCTGCACCTCGATCTTGACGAGCCATCCCCCGCCCGGGGCCGGGTCGACCTTGGCCTGGGCGAACCGCCGGATCGTCTGGAAGGTCGACTCGAGCCTCTGGTCGATCCCGACCGAGTCGCCCGCCCAGGGCTCCAGCGCCGTCGCCCCGATCTTGGGCTGGGTCACGATCGTCCGCGAAAGCCGGTTCTCGCTGGCGATGTCGAAGTACTCGTCGATCACCGCGACGGTCGCCTTCCAGACTGTCTCGAAGTCGGACGAGGGGACGACCAGCGGGTTCTCCGAGACCGGCCGAGCCCCGATGAGCATCGAAAGGGAAACGCAACCGGCGTGCCCCAGCACAGCAACCACCGCGATCCCGGCCGCGATCCGCCTCAGTCGCATGCGTACTGCCTCGCCCATCGGGATTTTCCCTTCCACCGGCCTGACGACGTGACGCGGGGCCGGACCGACCGGGCGTGAGAAGCGAGGGGCCGCGGGACGCGATGTTCCCGGGCCTCCCCACCGGCCGTCGCGGCATCCTGATCATTTTCGGCAACCCCGACAAGGTCGATCCAATCGGATTTCCGACGGGGACCTACTCTTGACCTGAATGAACCGAGTTCCTTGCGGGCGGCGTCGAGCTGGGCCGATCAGCGAGCGAGGGTGGTGTGGAGGGCCTCCAGTTGCGTTCACAGGTCGTCGAGTTGGGGTTGCAACCGCTGGCAATTCGGACGAGAGGCTGTGGTGCCGGCACCCATGGTGGCCGATGCCACGGGCTACGGTACAACCACTCTCCCCCGGTGAACCGCTACCATTGCGGAAAGCGACGAGTCCCCGCCCCGATGCCGACACCATCGGTCCCCCCTGGCTCGGGCGCTCGAGGGAAGCAGGCGGGACGGAGGGTCGGTCCGTCCGAAAGAACTCCTCCCAAGGGGCTTGATCCCCTCTCGCTCGTCTCTGTGGTGTTTACTTAACTTCCTGGACGAGCAAGGCGTTGTGCGTCGGGTTGTCGGGGATGGTCCCGCGGAGCAGGATGACGCGGTCGCCCGGCGCGACGAGGCCGCGGGCGTGGGCCCAGTCGAGCGCGAAGGCTAGCGCGTGCTCGGCGTCGCCGACGTCGGAGAAGGAGAGCGGGGTGACGCCCCAGTAGAGCGCCATGGCGCGGGCGACCTCGTCGTCGTCGGTCAGCGCCAGCGTGGGGGTGCTGTTCCGCTGCTTCGAGAGCGCCAGCGCCGTCCGGCCCGAGTGGGTCACCACGCACAGCAGCACGGCGCCGATCCGGCGGCAGGCCAGGCTCGCCGCCTCGACCACGCACTCGGTGATCGGCCGGACTGCGCCGGCCCGGCCAGGCGCCGGGGGGGCTGATATCCAGGTCGGCGGGCGCCAGACGCCCGTGCCGTCGCCGAACATCAGCGCCTCGGCCTCGGTCACGATCCGGCTCATCGTCGCCACCGCGTCGACCGGATAGGCGCCGATGGCCGTCTCGCCCGAGAGCATCACCGCGTCGGTGCCGTCGAGCACCGCGTTGAACACGTCGCTGGCCTCGGCGCGGGTCGGGCGGCTCGAGGTCTCCATGCTGTTGAGCATCTGCGTGGCCGTGATCACCGGGACCCGCACCCGTTGGCAAGCGGCGATCACCCGCTTCTGGATCGCGGGGACCCGCGCCACGTCCATCTCGACCCCCAGGTCGCCCCGCGCCACCATCACGGCGTCGGCCTGCACCAGGATCGCCTCGAGGTTCTCGACCGCCTCGGGCTTCTCGACCTTGGCCACGATCCGCGCCCGGCTCCCCCGCCGGTCCAGCTCCTCGCGGAGCAGGGCGACGTCGTCGGCCCGCCGCACGAACGACAG
>JAFANO010000301.1 GCA_019232645.1 Planctomycetaceae bacterium
CAACTCGACTCGGCGCGGGGCGACGTGGCGACCAGGCTGCCCGAGGGCCTCGTCCGCCCCGTAGCCTGGATCCAGGCCGCAGGACCCCACGACGCCAGATAGGGCGCGCCCCAATCGGCACGGGTCGTGCCCCGCGGACACCCCGCGCTTCGCAGGGTCCGCGCCAGTCGCCTCCGGTCCCCTCCTCTTTGGCACCCCGCGCGTGCGAACGCCCCGACCTGCCAAGGGTGCGGTGCGGGTCGGGGGCGCCATCGGCCCAGGGCGGCCGTGGTCAGCGGGTCGGCAGGAGGCACGGCAGGCCCGTTGTTGATCGAGTCGCTGGCGCGCGACCCGTCGCGTTCGAAGGCCATGGGGCCGGGGGGTCGCTCCATTTCCCCGGCCCGAGATCGCGAACGGGTGGGTGGCCGCGGCGCGATCACTCCTCCTCGACGCCCGCGCGGGCCTTGGCCCAGCGTTCGATGATGGTCTGCTGGATGTTGGGCGGCACCGGCTCGTACGACCGGAACTCCATCGTGTACGAGCCCCGGCCGCCGGTCATGCTCTTGAGGTCGGTGGCGTAGCGCAGGACCTCGCTGAGCGGCACGGTCGCCTGGATCGACTGGACGCCGCCGGGGAGGGCTTCCATCCCGGTGATGTGCCCGCGGCGGGTGGCCAGGTCGGCGGAGATGTCGCCGAATTTCTCGATCGGGACGACCACCTCCAGGGAGACGATCGGCTCGAGCAAGATCGGCCGGGCCTCGAGGAACGCCTTGCGGAAGGCCGCCGCCGAGGCCGTCTTGAACGCCTGCTCCGAGCTATCGACCGCGTGATAGCCGCCGAAGAAGACCTCCGCCTCGACGTCCACGACCGGGTTGCCCGAGACGACCCCCTTCTCCAACTGCTCGCGGATCCCCTTCTCGACGGCGGGGATGTACTGGCCGGGGATCACGCCCCCCTTGATCGCGTCGACGAAGTTGAACCCCGCGCCGCGATCGCGGGGCCGGATCCGGAGCTGGACGTCGGCGAACTGCCCGCGGCCGCCGGTCTGTTTCTTATGCCGGTGGTGCGCCTCGGCCTCGCCGCCGATCGTTTCGAGGTAGGGGACGTGCGGGATGTGGGTGTTGATGTCGAGCTTGTAGCGGTTCTTGAGCCGGTTCTGGATCACGTCCAGGTGCAGCTCGCTCATGCCCGAGATCACCAGCTCGTGCGTCTGTGCGTCGCGACGGTAGGTGAAGGTCGGGTCCTCGTCGGCGATCTTCGCCAGGCCGACCGAGATCTTCGGCTCGTCCTCGCGGGTCTTGGGCTCGACGGCGCGGGGGACCATCGGCAGCGGGAACTTGATCGGGTCGAGGACCACGTGGGGCGCGTGGCCGCTGACCGTCGAGGTCACGGTGTCGGAGATGTGCAGGTCGTCGAACTTGGGGACGGCGACGATGTCGCCGGCGATCGCCTCCTTGACCTCCTCTTGCGTCTTGCCCTGCAGCCGGTACAGGTGTCCGGGCTTGGCGGTCTTGCCGGTCCGGAGGTTGAGCAGGGTCGTGTCGTGCGTCATCTTCCCCGAGTAGATCCGCAGGAAGCTGAGCTTGCCCATGAACAGGTCGTTGGTGGTCTTGAAGACCTGGGCGACGAGCTCTCCCTCCTCGTGCGGCTCGAGGTCGACGTCCTCCTCGCGCTCGGGCACCGAGCCGTGGCGGTGGACGTCGGCCGGGGACAGGCCGCAGTCGGCGATCACGTTGAGCAGATCCTTGATGCCGATGTCCTTGCGCACCGAGACGCAGACGATCGGGACGATCTGGCCGCGCGCGATGGCCCGGCCGGTGGCCGCCTGGAGCTCGGTCAGCGACAGGGTCTCGCCCTCGAGGTAGCGGTTCATCAGGTCGTCGTCGGTCTCGACGATTTGTTCGACGACCATCTGGTACGCCTCCGACGGGCTCATCGGGCAGTCCTCGGGGGTCTCCTCGGGCGGGTTGAGCGCATCGACGATGCCGGAGAGCGAGGGGCCCTGGCCGATCGGGACGAAGAAGGGGACGCACTGCGCGCCGAAGGTCTCGCGGATCTGCGCCAGGGTGCGGAGGAAGTCGACGTTGTCGGCGTCCATCCGGGTCAGGGCGATGATCCGGCCGAGCTTGAGCCGGGAGGCCTCGTGGAAGATGCGCCGGGTGTTGACCTCGATGCCGGCGGGGGCCGAGACGGCGATGACGACGTTCTCGACGGCGGCCAGGGCGCTGAGGGCGTTGCCGATGAAATCGGGATATCCGGGGGAGTCGATCAGGTGAATCTGCTTCTGGGCCCATTCGAGGTGGAGCAGGTGGCAGTCGATGGTGAAATGGCGTCGTTTTTCCTCGTCTTCCACGTCCGAGACGCTGGTCCCGTCGTCGACCGACCCGCGGCGATCGGTGGCGCCCGCGGCGAAGAGCAGGGCGTCGGCAAGGCTGGTCTTGCCCGACGCCCCATGTCCAGCCAGGGCGACGTTGCGGATATCCGTGATGTGATAGGTGGTGGCCATGGCGACTCGTCTCCCCTTATGAGAATCGGGCTGAGGTCCCCGCCTGAGGCCGGCGAACCGGGGCACCGGGATGGGAGCGGGTCGACGATGGCCCGCCTACGGCGTCGCTCCGAGCTCGCCGGCCCGTTCCCGCGCTTCGCTGAGCCGGAAACGACCTTCGTACAAGGCCCGCCCGACGATGCATGCCGCGATCGGCAAGGCCGCCAGGCGTTCCACGTCTCCCAATGACCCCACACCTCCCGAAGCGATGACCGGGGTCTTCAGGCGCACGGCGAGCGCCTCGGTCGCGGCCAGGTTCGGCCCCTCGAGCATCCCGTCGCGTGCGATATCGGTGTAGACGACGCCCGCCAGCGGCAGGTCGTCGAACTGCTCGGCCAAGGTCGTGGCGGCGACCGAGGAGACGTCGAGCCAGCCCTCGGTCGCGATCCGACCGTCCCGGGCGTCGAGCCCGAGGACCAGCCGACCGGGGAACGTCCGGGTCATCGCGCGGAACCAGGCCGGGTCTTTCAAGGCCCGGGTCCCGACGATCACCCGCTCCAGCCCCGCGTCGAGCCAGGCCGCGATCGTCGCTTCATCGCGGACGCCGCCGCCGAGCTGGCAGGGGACCGCGACGCGGCCGAGGATCGCGCGGACCGCCTCGACGTTCACCGGGCGCCCCTCCTTGGCGCCGTCCAGATCGACCAGGTGGATCCGGGCCGCCCCCTCCACCTCCCAGTGCGCGGCCATCGCCGCGGGATCATCTCCAAAGACGGTCTCTTGGTTGTAATCCCCTTGCCTGAGGCGGACGCAGCTACCTCCCCGAAGGTCGATGGCCGGAATCACTTGCATGACCTTCACCAAAGCTACGGCCCTTCTTCAACGTGATTCAAATTTAGCCGCGCCCGCAGGTGGCTGCAAGGACCCACTCCGCCGGGGGAGGGCCGTGGGCCCCGGGCGACAGGCAGGCGACGGGATCGGGTCGCATCCGCTCGCCCCGGCCGGGACGGGGTGCGCCCTCGCGTGCCCGGAACCTCCCGGGGCCCCTTCGGCGGACACCGGACAAATCCGACCAGAGGGCGAGTCAGAGCGCGGCGAAGTTGGCGTACATCGCCAGGCCGACCCGCTGGCTCTTCTCCGGATGGAACTGGCAGGCCATCAGGTTCTCGCGCCAGACCAGCGCCGGGAACGGCCCGGGGTGGTCCGACTCGGCGGCGACGTCCTCGGGGTGTTCCGGGACGGCGTGATATGAGTGCACGAAGTAGACCGAGGGGTCGGGTCCGAGGCCCGCCAGGATCGGGGCCGGCCGGAGGATCCGGAGGGTGTTCCAGCCCATGTGGGGGACCTTCAGGCCCGGCGCCGGCGCGAACCGGACGACGCGGCCGGGCAGCAGTCCCAGCCCCTCGTGCAACCCGTCCTCCTCGCTCACGTCGAAGAGCAGTTGCAGCCCGAGGCAGACCCCCAGGCACGGCTTGCCCTCCCGGACCGCCTCGAGGAACGCCTCGCCCAGCCCGGTCCGGCGCAGCTCGGCCGCGGCGTCGGCGAAGGCCCCGACGCCTGGCAAGATCACCTTCGATGCCCCCCGGACCCGGTCGGGATCGGACGCGATCTCGGCCCGGTGCCCCACGTGCTCGATCGCCTTCTGGACGCTCCGGAGATTCCCCATCCCGTAGTCGATGATGACAATCATGTCGCTCTCAAAGGTCCTGGAACGCTGGGACTTCGGGATCGATGATAGCACCCCGGGGGCCGCCGCGAGAAGGGCACGTCGCGCGACCGCCTGGCCGTCGACCCACCCCGGTCCGAGGCCTCGACCCTCCTCGCGATCGTCCCCTCGGCGCGACCCGTTGATCTCTACCATCTGCGGCATGGGCGGCGCGCCCGGCTCGCTGGCGACGATCCCGATGTCGTCCTTCCGGTTGGGATCAGCAACTTCAACACCTTCACCGAGCACG
>JAFANO010000449.1 GCA_019232645.1 Planctomycetaceae bacterium
TGTCCGGAAGGCCTCGAGCACGCGCGGGTTCTTGATGCCGCGCTCGACCAGGTGCCGCTCGACCATCCGGTTCCGCGCCGGGGCGAACGGATCGGCCGGCGCGGGCTCGGCACCCCGGGCAGGCACCGCGAAGGCCCACGCGAGGCCGAGGCAAAGGCCGACCCCGCCCAGGATCACTGCTCGGGTTGACATGCGGGAATCTCCCCGGCTCTCGACGAGGACCGAATTCTCTGCCTCGGGAGAACCGATCTCTCCTGCAGATCGTACACCGTAGTATCGTACACCGCATGAGGTGGTGTGCGGAAGTCGCTCGCGTGCGGGCTCTGGGACGCGCCGGGGGAAGTCGGCTTGGTCGTGCCCAGCCTCGCGATTATAATGGCGTGCCAAAACCCTTGGATGAACAGCCCACCATTTTTAACCCCCGATCTCCCCGAGAATTTCGGAATGATCCTCTCATCGGTCGTATGGCATGCCCTATTGGTCTCGCTGGCCCCGGCCCCGGCATTCTCCGCGGCAGGGTCGGAGCCGGTGACGCTGACGGGCCGGGCGGTCGAGCTGGCCGCCGCGCTGAAGCCGCTGGGCGTGGCCTTCGACCCCGAGCCGGTCGCGAAGCAAGTCGTCGTCCAGGGCCCCGATGGCGCGATTACCCCCTTGATCTCGGACGAGGCGAGCCGCGCCCTCTTCCTCGACGAGCGGTTGCGCGACCGACCCCTGGAGATCCAGGGACGACGATTCCCCGGCATCCCTTACGTTCAAGTGACCTCGATCCGCGTGGACGAGCAGGGTCAGCTCCGGACGCCCGAGTATTCTTGCGAGATCTGCGCGATCAGCGTCCGATATCCCCAGACCTGCCCCTGCTGCCAGGGCCCGATGGTCCTCCGGATGCGGCCCGCGGAGCGCTGAAATCGGGCGACGGCGGCGTCGCTCCTGTGTCGCGGTCCCGAGGTTCTTACTGACGGCGGCGGGATCCGCCGAGGATTTCCTGCACCATGGCCATGGTCAATGCCAACCTCCTGCTCGGCCTGATCGCCATCGTCGCCGTGACGTCGACGCTCGCCGGCCTGATCGCGGTGCTCTGGGTGACCCGCCGGCCGAGGAGGCTGCCCGACTTCACTCCCCCCGTGACGATCTTCAAGCCGCTGAAGGGCGTCGATGAGGGGCTCGAGGAGAACCTGCGCAGCTTCTTCCGGCTCGACTATCCCACCTTCCAGCTGCTCTTCTGCGTGGCCGAGGCCGACGACCCGGCGATCGCGGTCGTCAATCGCCTGCTGGCGGAGTTCCCCGACCAGGACGCGAAGCTGATCGTGGGCTGTCCGATCTTCGGGCTCAACCCGAAGGTCGAGAGCCTCGCGGCCATGGACCGCTACCGCAAGCACGACACCATCCTGATCAGCGACTCGAACGTCCGCGTCCGCCCGTCCTATCTCCGCGAGACGGCCTGCTACCTGGCCGACCCGAGCGTCGGGCTGGTCTCGAACCTCTTCGTCGGGGTCGGCGAGGAGCAGACGGGGGCGGTCCTGGAGAACCTCCAGCTCAACGGGTTGATCGCGTCGGGCGTCGCCCTGGCGGCGGTCCTCCGGGCGACGTGCGTCGTCGGCAAGTCGATGCTGATGCCGGTCCGCGCCCTGGAAGCGATCGGGGGCTTCGCCGGGGTCCGCCACCTGCTGGCCGAGGACCAGGCGATCGGCCTCCGGGTCCGCAAGGCCGGCTACGCGATCCGGCTGAGCCATCACGTCATCGACAACGTCAACCAGGACCGCGACTTTTACTGGTTCCTGAACCGCCACTCGCGGTGGTACAAGATCCGCAGGCGGATGGCGCTGCCGACGTTCCTCGCGGAGCCGATGACCAACCTGGCGACGATCGGCCTGGTCTGGGCGATGTCGGGCGAGTCGGGGATCGCCTGGGGGGGCCTGGTCGTCCTGGTCGGCCTCGGCATGGCGCGCGACGCGATCCTGACGCGCTGGCTCCGCGGCTCGTTCCCCAAGTTCCGCCACCTGATGCTCAGCCCGATGAAGGACCTCTTCCTCCTCCCCGTCTGGTGCGACGCGCTGCTGAGTCGTCGGGTCATCTGGCGCGGCCATCGCTTCCTGATCGGTCGCTATACCCGGCTCCGCCAGGCGCGCGTCCCCTTGACCGTCCGCCGGAGGGTCCGGAGGGTCCGCCGGTTGCGGACCCGCGACGGCGATCATTCCTGAGGGCCGCTTCGCCCATCCTCCAGGGGACACGCTCGCGTGCCGGGCGCCGATCTCGGCATCCCTCTGGATCGTTCGGGGCCCCTGCGCGAGACTCCCCACGCGACGCACCCGGGAACCTCACAAATTTTTCGGGTTTAATCCTCTTGCCTGCGGAGACTTACGACCGAATGATGGTGAGTGTTGGCGGATCCCCCAGGTCACCTTGAAGAAAGGGGTCGCTTGATGGAAGAAACGGCCGACGCCTCCGGCGGTCCCCATCCTCTCGCCCGCATACCCCGGCTCCTCTCCCTTCCGGTCCCCCGGGACCCGCGCCTGACGCTAGTTGCCCTGTCCTTCATCGCCTGCTGTCTCCTCGAACCCCGGCCGAGCCGCGCCGACACCCTGGCGGAGATCCGCGCGCGGGGGCGGTTGATCTACGGCGGCGACATGGAAGGGGGCGGTCCCTACGTCTATCCCGACCCGAACGACCCGCGCGAGGTGGCCGGGTTCGAGGTCGAGCTGATGGACGCGCTCGGCCGGGAGCTGGGGGTCAAGGCCGAGTTCTCGCAGGGCCCCTGGGACCGGCTGCTCGAGGTGCTCAGGGCCGGCCGGATCGACCTGGTGATCAACGGCTATGAATGGACCGAGGCCCGGGCGCGCGACTTCCTGGCGACCCGGCCGTATTACACCTACCAGCTCCAGCTCATGGCCCGGCGCGACGGCCCGATCGGCTCCTGGCAAGACCTGGGGGCGAGCAAGCCCGGGGGCGGGAGCTGGCGGGTCGGGGTCCTGAACAGCTCGGCGGCCGATACCTTCGCCGACGAGTCGGGGGGGCCTCACGTCGAGGTCGTCCGCTTCGACGGCGGGACCGACGCGATGCGGGCCGTCGAGAACGGCCAGATCGACGCCACGCTCCAGGACCTCCCGACGGTCCTCTTCTACCGCGGCCGCTATCCCACGCTGAAGCTGGCGGGCCCACCCGTCGGCAAGGGCGATTACGTCATCTACGTCCGCCGAGGGGACGAGCCCCTGCGCGACGCGCTCGACCGCGGCCTCGGCCGGCTGATCGACTCGGGCGAGCTCCGGTGGATCTACGAGCGTCATGGGCTCTGGAACGACGCCCAGCGCGCGCTGTCGGACGGGACGGGCGCGAAGTCCCAGGCGTCCCGCATGCCGCGGCCCGAGGGGCTGGAGCTCCTCTGGCGGTACCGATCGCGGCTGCTCGCCGCCGCGTGGGTGACGATCGTGCTGTCGGTCACGTCGATGCCGCTGGCGATGGCGCTGGGGCTCCTGATCGCGCTGGGGCGGATGTATGGTCCCCGGCCGCTGCGGCGGCTCTTGGCCGCCTACGTCGAGCTCCTCCGGGGCACGCCGCTGATGCTCCAGCTCTTCGTGCTGTTCTACCTGCTGAAGCTGCCGGTCTGGGTCGCGGGGATCGGCGGGCTGGCGATCAACTATTCGGCGTACGAGGCCGAGATCTACCGCGCGGGGCTGCAGGCGATCCCGGCGGGCCAGATGGAGGCCGCGCTGGCCCTGGGGATGTCGCGCCAGTTGGCCCTGCGCCGGGTGATCGTGCCGCAGGCGGTCCGGATCGTGATCCCCCCCGTCACGAACGACTTCATCGCGCTGTTCAAGGACACGTCGGTCTGCTCGGTGATCACGCTGGTCGAGCTGACCAAGCAGTACTCGATCCTGGGCAACAGCACCGGGGGCTGGCTGGAGTTCGCGCTGGCGACGTCGCTGCTGTACCTGGCGATGAGCCTGCCCCTGTCGTGGTTCTCGCGATGGTCCGAACGTCGGTGGGAGGCCTCGGGGGCGAAAGGGGGGGCGCCGGCATGATCGAGGTGAACGACCTGGTCAAGCGTTACGGGACGCTGGAGGTGTTGCGGGGGGTGACCCTGTCGGTGGACCCGGGCGAGGTGGCGGCGATCATCGGCCCGTCGGGCAGCGGCAAGAGCACATTCCTGCGCTGCCTGAACGGCCTGGAGACGTTCCAGGGGGGGACGGTGACGATCGACGGCCTGCACTGGGGCGTCGAGACCCCCACCTCGGCCCGCGGGCGGATCCTTCGCGCCGTCCGGGGGAGGGTGGGCATGGTCTTCCAGAGCTTCAACCTCTTCCCGCACCGGACGGTCCTCCAGAACGTCACGGAGGCCCCGATCCACGTCCTGAGGCTCGACCCGGACCAGGCCGAGGCGCGGGCGCGCCGGCTGCTCGACCGCGTCGGGCTGGCGGACCGGCTGCACGCGATGCCCCGGCACCTCTCCGGCGGCCAGCAGCAGCGGGTCGCCATCGCGCGCGTCCTGGCGATGGAGCCGCGCGCCATCCTCTTCGACGAGCCGACCAGCGCGCTCGACCCGAGGATGACCGCCGAGGTCCTCGCCGTGATGGCCGACCTCGCCCGCGACGGCCTGACCATGATCGTCGTCACCCACGCCATGCGGTTCGCGCGCCAGGTCGCCCACACCGTCCACGTCTTCGGCGACGGCCGGGTCATCGAATCCGGCCCCCCCGCGCAGATCTTCGAGGAGCCGCATGAGGAAGCCACCCGGCTCCTGCTCTCGGAGGTCCAGGCGGCGTGAGGAGTCGACGCTCACTCGAGCGTCTTATGGTCGCCAATGCCGTAAGATATACGGGGGCCGGGGTCTGTCTTCAGAACTCGCCGACCTGGAACCGGGATCCGGAGACGTCCCCCAGCAATCCGGCCGCCGATGATCTTGGAGCACGCGACGCGACATCCACCTGGAAGGAGCACTGACCTGCATGGTCCGCCCCGTCGCGCCGCTGCCCCCACCAGCCGGTGCGTCGGTGGGCGGTCGCAAGGTTTACCGTGCGATGCGAGAGGATCCCGCTGGAGGACCGCTGATCGGACCGACGGCAAGAATGCTCGGAGTGAGGCCGGATGATGACATCCCGGTCGTCAATGGAAGGGTCAGTCCGGGCACCGGCGGCATGTCGGTCGCGCCCGATAGCCCCATGAACCTCCCCTCCCACCGTCGTCCTCCGAAGATCGGGGGAACGGGTAAAGATCCTGTCTGGGGGATCGACCTCGACTCGTTGGGAGGAGATATTGTTTTCCGCCAAGACTCGTCGAAGCATGGACTCCTCGAACCCGCCAGGGAGATGTCCATCGAAGAATTCCAGAATGCGCTGGCGGATCTTGCATCGAAGTGGTTTAAGCGATGACCAGCGAACGCCTATCCCAGGAACTGGAGACGGTCGTTTCATCCGCGATGCCGCTACGGCAAATTGTCTCGGCGCTGCGCGAGTATCGTCGATCAGGCGTCACCCGCCACGAGGTGCAACTTGCCCTTGAATCGTTACGAGATCAGGCCAAGGATGAGGCGATCGAAGACCGGATTCTTGAAGTCATGGACATCGTCAGCGGATTCTGCCCTCGGGAGAGCACCGTCTGGGAAGACGAGTGATCGGAAGCGAGCACGAGGCCGGATGACCGTGCGCGGCCTCACGGGTTGTCGACCTTCAACCGGTCCTCGTCAAGCTGATTGTGCAGCTCCTCCCAGAATTGATCGTTCACCGTGAGATCCTCCCCTCCGGAATGGAGCCCTTCGAGAAGTTGGGCCTCGAGCTCTTGTTTGACCTTCCGTTTCTGGACCGCGCGAACGAGCGCCTCCAGGTATTCGCTGGCGGAAGGGAATCCCTCCTTCGCGGCCTGCTCTTCGACGAAGCTCTTCAGCGAATCGGGGAGGGTGATCATCAAAGATTGCATAGAAAGTTCCTCATCCTGAAGTCCCGGAGCAGGGGCTTTGTCCACCATCCATCGGTGGCTCTGCCCCACGATCCCGCCGTTCAATTCCGCAAGCTCGACAAGGGAGCCGGGATCCTCCCGCCATGGCGGACGAAGGCCGTGCTGCCGCCGGCGGCGTGGATGGGGAGGATGGCCATCTCGCCGAAGAGGCCGCCGAAGACGGCGCGGTCGCCGGCGGCCTTGCCGGGGACGGGGATGATCCGCACGGCGGTCGTCTTGTGATTGATGACGCCGATGGCGACCTCATCGGCGATCAGCGCGGCCAGGGTCTCGGCGTCGGTGTCGCCCGGGACGGCGATCATGTCGAGCCCGACCGAGCAGACGGCGGTCATCGCCTCGAGCTTGGCGAGGGTCAGGTCCCCCCGCTCGACCGCGTCGGCCAGCGCCGCGTCCTCGCTGACGGCGACGAACGCGCCCGAGAGGCCGCCGACCGACGACGAGGCGAAGCTGCCGCCCTTCTTGACCGCGTCGTTCAGCAGCGCCACCGCCGCCGTCGAGCCGGGGGCGCCGATCCGGACGACCCCCATCGCCTGGAGGATCTCGCCGACCGAGTCGCCGATCGCCGGCGTCGGCGCCAGCGACAGGTCGACGATCCCGAAGGCGACCCCCAGCCGCGCCGCCACCTCGCGGCCGATCAGCTCGCCGACCCGGGTGACCCGGAACGCCGTGCTCTTGATCTCCTCGGCGATCTCGCCCAGCGTCGGGCGGCCCTGGGAGA
>JAFANO010000518.1 GCA_019232645.1 Planctomycetaceae bacterium
GCCCGGGTCCGTTGGTGCTGCCGGTACCGGAGTCGTTGTTCTCGATCCGGAACTCGGCGAGCTTCTTGTGCAGGGTGTTGCGGTTGATCCCCAGCCGCGCGGCGGCCTTGATCTGGACCCGCTCGCAGGCCAGCAGGACCTGCTGGATCAGCTCGCGCTCGACCTGGCCGACGATCCGGGTGTGCAGGTCGGTGGCGTTGGGTCCGGCGGCGCGGACCCCCTGGCGGACCAGCTCGGCGGTCAGCGCGGAGAGGTCGCCGCCGCGGGCCCGGATCGGCCGGGGCGGGGCGACCCCGCGCAGTTGCGGCGGCAGGTGCTCGACCGTCAGCTCGGGGCCGTCGCCCAGGATCACCGCCCGCTCGACGTAGTTCTGCAGCTCGCGGACGTTGCCCGGCCAGTCGTGCTCGCGGAGCAGCCGCATCGCCTCGGGATGGACCCGGCGGACGTCGCGGCGGTTCTGCTCGGCGTAGCGCCTCAGGAAGAACTCGACCAGCGGCGGGATGTCGTCGCGTCGCTCGCGCAAGGGCGGCAGGTAGATCGGGACGACGTTGAGCCGGTAGTAGAGGTCCTCGCGGAACCGGCCGGCCTCGATCTCGTCGAGCAGGTCGCGGTTGGTGGCGGCGACGATCCGGGTGTCGACCTTCTTGGTGTTGGTGTCGCCGACCCGTTCGAACTCCCCCTCCTGGAGGACGCGGAGGAGCTTGACCTGGAGCTTGGGCGAGGTGCTGTTGATTTCGTCCAGGAAGATGCTGCCGGTGTGCGCGGCCTCGAACCGGCCGGTCCGATTGTCGACGGCGCCGGTGAACGATCCCTTGACGTGGCCGAACAGCTCGCTCTCGAGCAGGCTCTCGGTCAGAGCGCCGCAGTTGACGCGGATGTAGGGACCGGAGTAGCGGGGGCTGAGGTCGTGGATGGCGCGGGCGACCAGCTCCTTGCCGGTCCCGGTCTCGCCCACGATCAGGACGCAGGCGCGCGACGGGGCGACCTGCTTCGTCGTCCGGAAGACCTCGACCATCGCCGGGCTGCTCCCGATGATCCCCGGCAAGACGAGGTCGTCCCCCCCGCGGGAGGGACTTCGATCGTAGGGAATGGCCATCGTCGCGAGTCCTTCCCGAGGGCCCGTCGGCGTCGGCCAATCGTGCCCTCCTCGGCCCATCCAACCGATTCCTCTGGTCATCGGATGTCTGTTGCGCAGTGGGGGAACTTAGGGGATCCAGCGCCGGATGCGTGGGGAGGCGCGCGCCAGGCGACGTCAGGGTTGTTCGGCGGCCGGAGGCGGGGAGGCCTCGGCGCCGGGGGTGGCTGGGGACGGGCTCGGCGCCGCGGGGGAGGCCGCGGGGGCGCCATAACGTTGCAGTCGGGTGCCGATCAGGGACGGCTGCGGCCGGAGCGCGCCGAGGACGGTCGCCATCCCCGTCCGAAGCGTGGGGTCGGCCTCCTGGTCGAAGGCCGCCAGCAGCCGCTCCTCCTGGTGACGGGTCACGAGCGGGCCGAACCGCTGGAGGCTCCGCGCCAGTTGGGTCGCGGAGGCCAGCCGGAGCGCCGGCGGCCGGGTCGGATTGAGCAGGACGTCCGCCAGGCCCTGCTGCGCCTCGGGAGCGGGCACGTCGCCCAGCGCGGTCGTGGCCACCGGGCCGGTCGGCGTCAGCAGAGCGACCGTCAGCGCCGGGCCGGCGCGGTCGAGTCCCTCGGCCATCGGGTCGCCCGGCCGGGTCGAGAGCACCCCCAGAAGCGCCGCCGCCTCGCGGGAGGCTCCAGCCCGCTCCGCGTCCGAGGCCCCCGACGGCCGCCCGCCGAGCTGCGCCTCCAGCAGCGCCGCGCTGGTCGGCGTGACGATGGGGCGGAGGCCCGGATACCGCCTCATCAGGTCGTCCAGCGCGACGCCGATGGCCTCCGGCCCGACGATCACGACCGGGATGCCCGCCGTCCTCGCGTCGGCCCGGAGGTTGGAGATCGTGTCGATCAGTCGCCAGTCGCCCAGGACGAAGTGCGGGTCCACTAAGATCAGCTCGACATCAGCCGACTCCGATGCGGTGCGGAAGCCCTGGTCGCCGGTCGGCGCGAGCACCGGCTCATAGCCCAGCTCCTTGAGGTACCCGACCAGTCGTCCGCCCCTCGCGGCGTTGCCGTCGATGACCACGGCCCGGGGCGGCGCCTGGTTGGCCACGAACCGGGCGAGGACCGGGACGACCAGGCTCATCCCGGCGAACGGCCGCCGAGGCTCCAGCGCGACCAGCGCCCGGGCGGCGGCGAGCTGGACCCGACGGTTCGGCACCGCGAGCGCCTCGACCAGCGGGTGGACTCGGCCGTCCTGCCCCAGCGCGTCGCGGTCGGTCACCGCCCCCAGCGCCGTCGCGGCCACGGCGGCCAGGTCGTACTTGCGGTCGTCGATCGCCGCGCGGAGCACCCGGCCCAGCACGCTCGGCCCGGCCGCCAGCGCGGCGGCGAAGGTGTTGGCCGGGTCGCCCGACGGGAACGCGGCGAAGCCGGTCCGCTCCAAGGCCTTCTCCAGGGCGAGGCCCAGCAGCACGACCTGCGCCGGCACGTCCGACGGGTCGAGCTGGAGTGCCTCGCGGGCCAGCCGGAGCCCGAAGTAGGCCTCCGCCTCGCTCCGCGAGACCTGGATCGGGACGGGCTGCTTCCGGGCCTCGTCCCAGACCCAGAGCACCACCGGGTCGCCCGGGAACTGGACCTCGTGGAGGTGGTACTTCCGGGCCTCAACGGTCAGGAGGCGGACGGGCGACCAAGGCTGCGACTCGGATGGCCGGCCGGTCAGGTGCCGGATCGCGTCGCGGACGGCCACCAGTGAGGGCGACGTCGCGGGGCTCCGCGCGGCCAGCGAGACCAGCGGCGGCACGGCCCGGGGGTCGCCGATCCGGCCCAGGGCCTCGGCCGCGTCGGCAACCAGCCTGGTGTCGCCGCTGTCGAGCGTCGCGATCAGCGGCGGGACCACCGGCCGGCCCAGCCGCGCCAGGTTCCGGACC
>JAFANO010000657.1 GCA_019232645.1 Planctomycetaceae bacterium
GCTCATGGGGGTTAACTGGTGGAGGCATTACGCCTGGCCTTGACCCGCCCCCACTCTGGCCCTCCCCTCCAAAGGGGAAAGGAAGCCCTCCCCCTTGTGGGGGAAAAATGGATGGGGGATCCGGGGTGAGGCGAGGTTGTCAGTACCACCAATTGCCCGACAGGAGCCACGGCGACGGCCGGGCGTGGTCTCCCCGGGGAAGCCTCAGGGAGGGAAGCATGTCCGCGACCACGCACGATTCCAGGGGTACGCTCGATCGCTGGACGAGCGACGGGGAGTATTACGAGTATTCCAAGGCGGTCAACCCGATCGGCAGCGGCCTGACCACCAAGGTGCCGCTGGCCGACTTCCCCCATCACCTGCACGAGGAAGGCCCGACGCGGATCATCCCGTTCGACCTGAGCGAGCAGCTCAGGTGCCCGGCGCGGCCGGCCACGAGCCCCGCGCTCTGCTCGAACTTCATCCGGATCAATCCCGGCGAGCAGATCCGGACGTCGCCCAACGCCACGTCGGAGCTGTACCACGTCATCCGGGGCCGCGGCCACACCGAGGTCCACGGCGAGCGCATCCCCTGGGAGAAGGGGGATTTCCTCACCCTTCCCGCGGGCTCCGACGCGGTCCACCACGCCGAGGATGACGCCGCCTTCTACTGGATCCACGACGAGCCGCTGCTGACCTACCTGGGGGTCAAGGCAACCACCCCGCGGTTCAAGCCGACGCTCTACCCCAGGGACAGGGCCGTCATGGAGCTGGAGAAGGTGGCGGCCGACCCCAAGGCCAGGCAGCGGAGCCGCGTGAGCGTGCTCCTGGCCAACAAGGAGTTCCCCCAGACGAGGACCATCACCCACGTCCTCTGGGCGATGTTCGGCGTCCTCCCGGTCGACTCCGTCCAGCTCCCCCACCGCCACGAGTCGGTGGCCCTGGACTTCATCATCGACTGCAAGCCGGGCTGCTACACCCTGATCGGCCACGAGATCGACGATCAGGGCAACATCAAGAACCCGAAGCGCGCCGACTGGAAGCCGGGCTCGGCGTTCGTCACGCCCCCGGGCCTCTGGCACTCGCACCACAACGAATCCGGGGCTCCCGCGCACCTGATGCCGATCCAGGACGCCGGCCTCCACACCTACCTCCGGACGCTCGACATCCATTTCGTGCACAAGGATCCTGAAGTCTACATCTCGCAGAAGTAGACGGCGTCGCACGCCCCCCGGCCGGCCCCGACGGCCTCCCCCGGGGCCTCCGATCGGGTCGCGCCGGGGGCGCCTCCGGCCGACCAACAAGGTCCTATCCCTCGGGTAAACCGAGGTGATCGACTCGTTCAACGCGGAGTATCGCGGAGGGAAAGGCACCCTCATGATTGGAAGCTGATGGTTACTTTTCCTCGGGAATTCCAGAGGAATCCCATGTCCTCTGAGGGGGAATTCTTCGGACTTCTTCTCCTCCTTCTTTCCCCCACGTCCCCGATCTCTTGGCAGGGTGATCGAAGATCAGTCTCAGCACGTTGTGGTCCACTTCGAAGTGTCAGCATGACTGCATCCTCCGGCGGTTCAGCGCGGCGCCGCCGGAAGGGCGGCGAACAGGGCATTCAGGCCCTCGGCCATCGTCGGGTGTGTGAGAATGGCGTCGCGCAACACCGTGAAGGGCAACCCGCCCAACATCGCCGTCTGCACCACGGCTATGACCTCCCCGGCCTCGGGCCCGATCATCGTGAAGCCGAGGATGCGGTCCCCCGCCGCTTCGACAAGCACCTTCATGAAGCCGGCCGTTTCCCCGATGGTCCGCGTCCGAAGCACACCGCTGATCGCCAGGCGTGCGACGCGCACCGCGATCCCCCGTTGCCGTGCTTCCCCTTCGCTCAGGCCCACCCGCGCCAGCGGCGGGTCCGTGAACAGGCAGAAGGGAGCCAGCCGGCCGCGCGTGCTGCGACTTCCCCCGGCCAGGTTGTCGCGGATGATCCGAAAGTCGTCGAAGGACACGTGCGTGAACTGCGGGCTGCCGGCACACTCGCCGAGCGCCCAGACGTCGGGCGCAGTCGTCTCGAGCCGGTCGTTGACCCTGATGTAGCCCCGCGCGTCCAGCTCGACGCCGGCCACCTCCAGCCCAATCCCGGCAGTGTTGGGAGTACGTCCCGTCGCAACCAGGATGTCACTGCCGGTGATGGTGTGCTCCCCTCCGGCCGTTCGCACGTGCAGGCGGACGCCCTCTCCGGATTGCCCCTCCGCCCGAAGCACGTCGGCCTCAAGAACGACCTCGATCGATTCGGCGACGAGAAAGCGCCGGATTTCTTCGGCGACGTCGGCGTCCTCGCGGCCGAGGAGCTGAGGCCCGTGTTGAATAACGGTCACGCGGCTCCCGAAGCGCCGGTACGCCTGGGTAAATTCGAGCCCCACATACCCGCCGCCGAGGACGACGAGGTGCTCGGGCAGGCGGTCCAGTTCGAGGACCTCGATATGCGTGAGCGGCCCGGCCTCCGCCAGGCCGGGGATCGCCGGGATCGTGGCGCGCGTCCCGACGTTCAGGAAAACCCGCTCGCCCGCCAGCACGCGCGTCCCGCCGTCATTCAACCGCACCTCGAGCGTTTTCGGCCCGACGAAGCGCCCCGCGCCCATGATCAATTCAGCGCCGCTCGCCCTGTAGCGCTCCAGGTGCATCTCGACCAGGCCAGCGACCATGTCGCGCTTGCGCTGCCGCATGCGGGCCATGTCTATCGCCGACGCGCCCGTCACCATCCCGAACTTCGCCGCGTGGTGAACCAAGTCCGCGACCTTGGCGCTCCAGATCTCGTTCTTGCTGGGCAGGCAGTTGATGTTCGGGCAGGAACCGCCAACCCATTTCCGTTCCACGACGGCCGTCCGACGTCCCGACTTCGCCAGGTGCCAGGCCAGGTACTTCCCGCCCTCTCCGCTGCCCAGGACGAGGGCTTCATAGCGTTCCGATTGTGACACGATGAACCTCCCAGGACTGGGCTTCCCGCTTGCGGCCCGGGTTGCGACGTTCGGTCATTGATGAACGAGCGGTTGTGGAAGCTCCTCGGCACGCTCGACGCGCATCGGATCGCCCGCCCCGCGGGAGTCGTTCGCACCGTCCTCCCAGTCCTCCTCCTTCTTGAACAACGGCAGGACGGAGTCATCATCCCAAACGACAGTACCGGTCATCC
>JAFANO010000357.1 GCA_019232645.1 Planctomycetaceae bacterium
TGTGGAGTTCGAGCTTGAAGTCGATCCACTCCATCCGATGCCCACAGCCCGGGTGCGGGCAGGCCGGGTCGTCGTAATGGACGTGGGGTGTGGCCATGGCGCGGAGCCCACCTTCGCGGTAGATGCGGTCGAGCCGTTCGACTTCGGAACGGGGTAACGTCGAGGGTTCCGGCATGGCAGGCTCCCGAAGACTTGACTTGAGGGGGGCTCCTCTTGAGGGGTGCTCCTCCACCGGCCGAGTCACGGCGCGGCGATCCCGGCCCCGTTCCTCCGATCCGAAGGGACGGGGCAGGGGCCTCGAGGCCGCTCAGAGCCGCTTCTTCTCGAGCTGCATGTTGAGCCCGAGGCCGCGGATCTCGTTGGTCAGGACGTCGAAACTGGCGGGGGTGCCGGCCTCGAGGGTGTTCTCCCCCTTGACCATCGACTCGTAGATCTTGGTCCGCCCCTCGACGTCGTCGCTCTTGACGGTCAGCAGCTCCTGGAGGATATAGGCGGCGCCGTAGGCCTCCAGGGCCCAGACCTCCATCTCGCCGAACCGCTGGCCGCCGAAGCGGGCCTTGCCGCCCAGCGGCTGCTGGGTGATCAGCGAGTACGGGCCGGTGGCGCGGGCGTGGATCTTGTCGTCGACCAGGTGGTGCAGCTTGAGCATGTAGATATACCCGACCGTCACCCGCTGGTCGAACGGCTCGCCGGTGCGGCCGTCGAAGAGCTGCGCCTTGCCGTTCTCGGGCAGGCCGGCGTCCTTGAGGCACTGGCGGATCGTCTCCTCGCCGGCGCCGTCGAAGACCGGGCAGATCACCTGGAACCCGAGCTTGGCGGCGGCCCAGCCCAGGTGGGTCTCGAGGATCTGGCCGACGTTCATCCGGCTCGGCACCCCCAGCGGGTTCAGGAGGATCTCCACCGGCGTGCCGTCGGCCAGGAAGGGCATGTCCTCCTCGGGGAGGATCTTGGCGATGACCCCCTTGTTGCCGTGCCGGCCGGCCATCTTGTCGCCGACCGAGATGACCCGCTTGGTCGCGATGTAGATCTTGACCATCTGGAGGACGCCCGAGGGGAGCTCGTCGCCCCGCTTCAGGCTGTTGAGCCGCCGCTCCTTCTCGTCCCGCAGCGCCTCGATCCGGGGGGCATACTGGCGATGGACCTTGCGCGCCTCGGCGGTGCGCTCGGGGCTGCGGAGGTCGAGCGCCTCGAGCTTGAACCGCTCGCTCTCGTCGGCCAGCGCCTTGGGGTCGCGGTCGCGGCCCAGCGGCTTGCCCGTCGCCGGGTCGAGCACCGGGCCTTCGACGGCCTCCTCGAGCGCCTTGATCATCTGCTTATATTCATCGGCGATCTTGACGTTCTCGGCCTGCTCGGTGTCCTTCAGCTCCTTCTCGAACGCCTTGCGCTCGTCCTCGTTGAGGCTCATCCGCCGGCTGAACCGCTGGGTGTTGATGACGATCCCCTCGACGCCCGAGGGGACCTCCAGCGAGTCGTTCTTGACGTCCTCGCCGGCGCGGCCGAAGATCGCGTGCAGCAGCTTCTCCTCGGGCGTCAGCTCGCTCTTGGACTTCGGCGCCACCTTGCCGACCAGGATCTCGCCCGGCTTGACGTAGGTCCCGATCCGGACGATCCCGTTCTCGTCGAGGTTCCGCAGCGCCTTCTCCGAGACGTTGGGGATGTCGCGGGTGAACTCCTCGCGCCCCAGCTTGGTCTCGCGGATCTCGATCTCGAACTCCTCGATGTGGATCGAGGTGTAGACGTCCTCCTTCACCAGCCGCTCGCTGATGATGATCGCGTCCTCGAAGTTGTAGCCGTCCCAGGCCATGAACCCGACCAGGACGTTGCGGCCCAGCGCCAGCTCCCCCATGTAGGTCGAGGCGCCGTCGGCCAGGATGTCGCCCTTCTTGACCTGCTGGCCCACCGCGACGATCGGCTTCTGGTTCAGGCAGGTCCGCTCGTTCAGCCCGACGTATTTGCGGAGCTTGTAGATGTGGTTGTGGTCGAGGATCACCCGGGTCGAGTCGACGTGGGTGACGGTGCCGTCCTGCTGCGCCTTGACGATCATGCCCGAGTTCATCGCGACCGCCCGCTCCAGGCCGGTGGCGACGATCGGCGGCTCGGCCACCAGGAGCGGCACCGCCTGGCGCTGCATGTTCGAGCCCATCAGCGCCCGGTTGGCGTCGTCGTGCTCGAGGAACGGGATCAGCCCGGCCGAGACCCCGACCATCTGCTTGGGCGAGATGTCCATGTACTGGACCTGCTCGACGGGGATGGTATGGAAGTCGGTCTGGTAGCGGGCGATGGCGCTGGGGCCCTTGAGCGTGCCGTGTTCGTCCATCGGGGCGTCGGCGGGGGCGAGGTAGGCCTCGCCCTCCTCGTCGGCGCGCATCCAGACGACCTCGTCGGTGCGCCGGCCGTGCTCGATCTTGCGGTACGGGGTCACGAGGAAGCCGTACTCATCGACGCCGCCGTAGATGCCCAGCGAGCTGATCAGGCCGATGTTGGTCCCCTCGGGGGTCTCGATCGGGCAGATCCGGCCGTAGTGCGAGATGTGCACGTCGCGGACCTCGAACCCGGCGCGCTTGCGGTTGAGGCCCCCCGGGCCCAGCGCCGAGAGCCGGCGCTCGTGGGTCAGTTGCGCCAGCGGGTTGGTCTGGTCGACGACCTGCGACAGCTCGCCCCGGCCGAAGAAGTACTCGATCGCCGCGCTGATGCTCTTGGGGTTGATCAGCGACCGCGGCGTCATGTCCTCGACGTCCTTGAGGCTCATCCGCTCCTGGACGGTCCGGCGGAGCTTGAGGAACCCCTTGCGCAGCTCGTCGGCGGCCAGCTCGTCGATCGTCCGGAGCCGGCGGTTGCCCAGGTGGTCGATGTCGTCGACGTGCCCGCGGCCCTTGCGGAGGTTGAGGATGTACCGGATCGCGTTGACGTAGTCGAGCGGGTCGAGGGTCATCTGATCCTCGGCGATCGCCTGGTTGAACTTGCGATTGATCCGGAACCGGCCGACCTTGCCCAGGCGGTAGCGGTTGGTGTCGAAGAACTTCTCGTGGAAGAGCTCCTTGGCCTTCTCGAGCTGCGGCGGGTTGCCCGGCCGGAGCCGCTGGTAGATCCGGAGCAGGGCGCTCTCGTGGTCGGTGGTCGGGTCCTCCTGGAGCGACTGGAGGATCAGGGGGTCCTTGGCCTCCCTCAGGACGGCGATCTCGCCGAGCCGCGCGTCGGCCAGGATCTGCGCCGAGGTCTTCGAGATCGTCGTGCCGCTCTCGATCAGGACCTCGCCGGTGGCCGGGTCGACGACATCGCCGCAGGCGATCCGCCCCTCGAGCCGCGAGGCCGCCCGGGGGTCGTCGGTCGAGACCGTCTCGGTCTCGTAGAAGGCTTCCAGGATCGCCTCGTCGCTCGAGTACCGCGGGCTCATGGCGCGGAGCAGGGTCATCGCCGAGAACTTGCCCGACTGGTCGATCCGGACGCCGAGGGTCTCCTTCTTGGTCACCTGGAGCTCGATCCAGCTCCCGCGCTCGGGGATAATCCGGCAGGCGTGGAGCTTGCGGTCGCCGGCCTCGATCTCGACGACGAAGTCGACGCCCGGCGAGCGGTGGAGCTGGCTGACGACGACGCGCTCGGCGCCGTTGATGATGAACTCGCCGCCGCCGATCATGATCGGCATGTCGCCGAGGTAGACCGATTCCTCGATCGCCGTCTCCCCCTTGGTCAGGCGGAGCCAGACGTGCAACGGCCGGCCGAAGGTCAGGCGGAGCTGGCGGCACTCGTCGGGTTCGTAGCGCGGCTTGCCCAGGTCGTACTTGATGTACTCCAGCTTCAGCGTCTTATCGCCATAGCTCTCGATCGGGAAGATTTCCCGGAAGACCCCCTCGAGGCCGCTGTCGATCCGCTGCTCGGCCGGGAGATCGGCCTGGAGGAAGCGTTCGTAGCTGTGGGTCTGGATCTCGGTGAGGTCGGGGACCGGGAACACGTCATAGATCCGGCCGAAATTTCGCTGCGTGGCCGGGGTGATTCGACGCACGGTGGTCGCGGTGGGCATATCCTCGCGCTCCTCTAGGGGAGATGGGTGGGCGCGGGCGACCGGCGGGCCGATCGCGCCGCCGACGGTGCCGGGACTCCCGCGGGGGCCGGCCGGCGGCGGCCTCCGGGCCGGCTCGGGCCCGGGGAGGGGACGGACCTGATGGGGATCATTCTCCCCGTCGCCCGCGCGCCGAGACACCCCGGGACCCGGCCTTCTGGCCGGTGCCGGGGCGAATCACGCAATCCGAAGGGTGCGACCCGCGCCCCGGGCCCGGCTCGAGGCCGGGGCGGGCCGCCGTCGCGGTGAGATGGCCCGCAACGCCCCGGGCCGGCCCCGAGAGGGGGCGGGCCGACCGGAGCGGGCGAGCCTTCAATCCCGCCGAGAGCCCACCCCCTTCAGGGGTGGGCTCTCGGCGCGTCGTCTTCGTCTCGAAAACGGTCGACATCCTGGATAGAGAGACATTTTTTTCATAAAAATGTGGTGATACCTTGCGGCTCTCGAGGAGGCATCGGATGGACGAGACTTCGGCGCCGAACCGATGCGCCTTTGGTGCATTGAACCCGAATCATAGCAAGGGCTTGACGCTTCGACGCCGGGAATTCGTCACTCCGGAAAGGTCCCGGAAAAGCTGGCGTCTCAACGACCGTAAGACATCGCGGAAAATACTCGACGGTCCCTTGAAAAACTTGATGTTTCCGGTCGGGTGGGGTAGGCCCTCCCGTCAACCATCGACCGTGCGCAAGTGCCTGCCCTTGGGCGGGATCGCCCTGGTGCTGAGCCAGGGAAGTGGTCGGCCGCGTGGCCGGGTCGGTCAAGGATCTCGGCGCCAGCCGAGTCGTCGTGCGGACATCACGCAAGTCGCTCGGGGTCTCGTCCCCCGAGAAGCCCATCCCCTTCAGGGGTGGGAGTGTCACTTGATCTTGACCGTGGCCCCGGCCTCTTCCAGCTCCTTCTTGAGCTTCTCGGCGTCCTCCTTGGAGACCCCCGTCTTGATCGCCTTGGGGGCGGCCTCGACGGCGTCCTTGGCCTCCTTCAGGCCCAGCCCGGTGGCGGCCCGGACGATCTTGATCACGTTGATCTTGTTGGCGCCGAAGGCCTCGAGCACCACGTCGAACTCGGTCTGCACGACGGCCGCCTCGGCCGGCGCGGCGCCCGGGGCGGCGACGGCCGGCCCGACCGCCGCGGCGGCGGCGGCCGGCCTGATCCCGTGGACGACCTCCAGGTAGTCGCCCAGCGCCTTGGCCTCGAGCACGGTCAGCTTGACGATCGACTCGCCCAGGGCTTTGATGTGATCGGCGAAATTCGCGGTCTCGGCGGTGGCCATGACTCGTCAGGTCCTTTCCTGCAGGGGTGCGTCGGACGCACCGTCAAACTCTCGGTTCCCGGTGCGTGCGACGCACCTTCAGTCTGTGGATCCCAGCGAACGAACACTCAATACCTCGCGCCACCGTCACCCCGGGATGCGCGTCGCGGGCTCCCTCCCGCCACTTCCATGACCACGTGCAGGGCGACCGGATCGGATCAGCCCTCGGCGGCCGGGGCGGCGGCGGCCCCGCCCTCCCCCGAAGCCCCCTCGGACATCATCCTGAGCTGGCTCAAGAGGCCGGCGGCCGGCGCGTTGGCCAGCGCGGCGACCCGCTGCGCGGGGGCCAACGCCAGGCTGATGACCCGACCGATCAGCGCCTCGCGGCTGGGAAGCTTGGTGATGTCCTCGACCTGCTCGGGGCCGATGACCACCCCGTCGACGGCGCCCCCCTTGATCTCGGGTTGCTTGAGGTTCTTGACCTGGTCGGAGATCTCCTTGGCCAGTTCGGAGACGCCGTCGCCCCCCCAGGCCGCCACCGACGGGCCTTCCAGGTACTTCGAAAGCCCGTCCATCCCCATCTCGTTGAAGACGCGGCGGGCCAGCGAGTTCTTCAGCGCCCGGAGCCTGATCGACTTCTTCCGGAGGTCGCGGCGGAGCCGGAACTCGGCGATCGCGTCCAGCCCCTTGAGGTCCAGGATCAGGACCGACCGGCTCCCGTCCAGGTCGGCCCGGAGCTGGTCCATCATCAATTCTTTGACATATTTGCTCATGATCGCGTCCGGCTCCTCGCCCGGGGTCGGTCCTCGGTCACGCCACGACCCGGATGCCCGGGCTCATGGTGGCCGAGATGGTGACGGACCGGATGTAAGTCCCCTTGGCGGCGGCCGGCTTGACCGACCGGAGGTGATTCAGGAATGTGTTGATGTTTTCCAGCAACTGCGTCTCATCGAAGCTCAGCTTGCCGACCGGGGCGGCGACGTTCCCCCCCTTGTCGTTGCGGAACTCGATCTTGCCCGCCTTGAACTCGCGGACGGCCGCGGCGATGTCGGTCGTCACCGTCCCGGAGCGGGGCGAGGGCATCAACCCGCGGGGGCCGAGCAACCGGCCGAGCGGCCCGACGACCCCCATCATGTCGGGCGTGGCCAGCGCGACGTCGAAGTCGAGCGCGCCCCCCTTGATCCTGGTCGCCAGGTCGTCCCCCCCGACGATGTCGGCCCCCGCCGCGGCCGCCTTCTCGGCGTTGTCCCCCTGCGCGAACACCGCCACCCGGACGCTCTTGCCGATCCCGTGCGGCAGCGCGACCGAGCCGCGGACGTTCTGGTCGCTCTGGCGGGGGTCGATCCCCAGGTTCGTGGAGACCTCCACCGTCTGGTTGAACTTCGTCGTGTTGAACGCCTTCAACTGCCGGATCGCCTCGGCCAGCGGGACCGCTCCGACCGGCGCCTTCTCGCGCAACTCGCGATAACGTTTTGAATGATAGGACAAGGTCGCTCCCCTTCCCGGAGGGCTGCCGCCGAATGACCCCGAGGTCGGGTCGGGCCGGCGGCGGGCGGTCGCGCCGGGGCCCCTCGAATATGAGCTCCAATTCCTTGATGAGAAAACTAGGTCAACACTCCGCCGAAGCCGGCGGCGGGAGATCCCCCTCGGAGGCCCTCGTCCCGGCCGGTCCGGCGGGGCCCGCCCCGATCATCCCTTGATCTCGATCCCCATGCTCCGCGCGGTCCCCGCGATGATCCGGCAGGCGTGCTCGATGTCGCGGGCGTTGAGGTCGTTGAACTTCGTCTCGGCGATCTTCTTGACCTGCTCGGCGGTGACGGTGCCGACCTTGGCCTTGTGCGGCTCGGCCGAGCCCGAGGCGATGCCCGCCGTCTGTTTCAGGAGGACCGCGGCGGGGGGGCTCTTGGTGATGAACTCGAATGACCGGTCCGAGTAGATCGTGATCTCGACGGGGATCGTCGTCCCCTTCATATCCTTGGTCCGCTCGTTGAACTGCATCACGAACTGACCGATGTTGACCCCGTGCTGGCCCAGCGCCGGCCCGACCGGAGGCGCGGGGGTCGCCTGACCTCCGGGGCACTGAAGCTTCACCTTCGCCGTCATCACCTTGGCCATGGCCGCGCGTATCCCACTTCTTCGACTAGAGGATCGGGAGTTTCGCCTTCACTCTTCCATAATACAGAGGGGACAGGGTCCGGGCCGACCACCAAGTCCGAGCGGCCCTGGACTCGCTCGCCCGGGGCGACGCGAGGTCGACCGACCGATCGTGATGCGGCCCCTACCGCCGCAGGGCGGGGCGGCGCCGATCAGATCCGCTCCACCTGCCAGTATTCCAGGTCCACCGGCGTCGGCCGGTTGAAGATGATGAGCATGACCTTGACCAGGCCGCGCTGCTCGATGACCTCCTCGACGGTCCCCTCGAAGTTCTCGAACGGGCCGTCCTTGATCTTGACGCGGTCGCCGCGCTCGACGTCGATGCGGACCTTGGGGGGCTGCTCGGTGGAGGCGGCGACCTGCTGGCCGAGCATCTGGTTGACCTCGGCCTCGGTCATCTTCGTCGGCGTGCCGTGGGCACCCACGAAGTCGCCGACGCCGGGGGTCTCGCGGACCACGAACCAGGTCCTCTCGTTCAGCTCCATCTCCACCATGATGTAGCCGGGGTAGGTCTTCCGCTCGACCACCCGCTTCTTGTTGCTGCGGATCTCGGTGATCTTCTCGGTCGGGACCACGATCCGGCCGAAATACTTCTGGAGGCCCTGGATCTTGACCCGGCGCTCGAGGGCGTCGCGGATCGTGTCCTCGCGCGAGCTCTGGACCTTCAAGACATACCAGACCAGTTGGGGCGGCGGCTCGTCGTCCGGGTTCGGGGTCGTCGGCGCGGCCGCCGCCGAGGGCGCGGCCACAGGAATGGGAGCGGGCTCCGGCTCGGGTTCCGGCTCCGAGGCGGCGGCCGTCGTCGGCTCCAGACCGCCGAGCCGACCGCCGTCCGGGGCCTGCTCCTCGATCTCGAGTGAGGCCGCCGGCTCTCCCAAGGTCGGCGAGGCCGGCGGGGCTTCCGGGGAGCCGGACTCGTCGAGGGGAGAGGCCGGTTCGGGGATCTCATCGGTCGGGTGACTCATGCGGCGCCACGCGGGGGAAGGAGGCCAACGACTCGGGAAAAGGATGAGCGAAACCGACGCCGGGGCCGGAGGGCCGGGCTCAACCGGCGTTCGAACCGAACGCCCCTCCGCCACCGAACTTCAAGACGCCGATGATCTGGAGCAGGTTCGACCAGATCCAGTCGACGCCGAACAGGAACGTCGCCATCAGGACGACCGTCGTCAGGACGACCGTGGTGGCCCGGTACAGGTCGTCGCGGCTCGTCCACGAGACCTTGTTCATCTCCGCCTCGGTGGCGATCAGGAACTCGACGAACGGCGGATACTGGACCACCCGGAAGATCAGCCAGCCGAGGGCCAGGCCGACCCCGACCGGGACACCGAACCGGACCGCGTCGGCCGAGGTGATCAGGGTCTCGTACAGCCGCCAGAGCCCCAGCGCCACGATGACCCCCAGGCCCAGCGCCGTGTAGATCCGGGCGTGCCGCCCCTGCATCGGCTTGTAGAGGTCGGCGCGGAACAGGTTCGCCAGAAAGCGACCGACGCGGCGCCGGGATCCTCCGGCCGGCCCCCCTTTCGCGGGCTTCGAAGCCTTCGACGCCGGCACATCATCTCTGACCTTGCCCATGGCACCTGTCTCGCATCGGGGGACGGAAACGACCAACGGTTTCGAACGCGGGATCGGGCATCATCGAGGGGACGCGACGCGGGGGACTTCGGGAAGGATCGAGCATCGGGATCCCCCCCGCTGAGGCGTCCCCGACCAGATCGCGAGGGTCACCTCACCGATTGACACCCGAGGGCCCCGCCTGCCCGAACGGGATCTCCGGGGAGCGACCCATGAGGCTCCCCCGGCAGTCCCTGGCGTTTTCCCCGAATCCGTCGCGGCCATTCGTCC
>JAFANO010000025.1 GCA_019232645.1 Planctomycetaceae bacterium
AAAAAAACGGAACAAACTCCTCGAGCGCTCGGGGCGTCCTTATTGAGTATCTTATCGTGATTGTCTGCCCGCGAACTTGGTCCCGAATGCGCAGACCAGGGAATTCCGCTATGGCCCGTCGATGGTGGGCGCCGGCGCTTGCGCCACTGGCCGGGATCGTCGTGTTGGGGAATGTTGCCGGTTGCCAGCCCCCGAGCAGCCCGGCGGCGCCGGCCAAGTCGGCCGCGCCTTCGAAGGTGTCGGCGCCGGCCAAGGAGTCGGACCTGGCCACCGTGACGCTGGTCCCGGAGGCCGAGACGCGGCTCGGCCTGGCACTGGTCCGGGTCGAGCGGACGCCGGTGCCGCGCACCAGCACCTACGGCGGCGATGTGATCATCCCGCCCGGCCGCCTGATCAGCGTCGCCTCCCCCTTCAGCGCGACGATCCAGGCCCCCGCCGGCGCCGAGGTCCCCCACCCCGGCCAGGCGGTCCAGCGGGGGCAGCCGATCTTCGTGCTCGTGCCGATCCTCTCGCCCGAGTCGCGCGCCACGATGGCCCCCCTGCTGATCGAGGCCGAGGGGCAGGTCAAGCAGGCGCGGGAGCAACTGCACATCGCCAAGGTCAACCTCGACCGCGCCGAGAACCTGGTCCGCGACCGGCTCGGCGGCAGCGCGGCGCTGGTCGACGCCAAGGCGCGATACGACCTGGCGCAGACGAATCTGAAGGCCGCCGAGGATCGCCGCGAGATCCTCGGCAAGGTGGCCTCCGACGTCGATTCGGGCTCGATCACCGCGCAGACGATCGCGGCGCCGGCCGCCGGTACGCTCCAGAACGTGCACGCGGCGGTGGGCCAGAAGGTGGCATCCGGGGCCCTGCTGTTCGACGTCGCCAGCCTCGACCCGGTCTGGGTCCGGGTCCCGGTCTACGTCGGCGACCTGTCGCGGCTGGCGACCGACAAGCCGGCAAGCGTCGGCGGCCTGGCCGACACCCCGGGCGACGAGCGACATCTCGCCGGGCCGGTCGCGGCCCCGCCCTCGGGCGACCCGCTGGCGGCGACGGTCAACGTCTTCTACGAGGTCGAGAACAAGGACGGCGCCCTGCGGCCCGGCCAGCGCGTCGGTGTGACCCTGCCGCTGAAGGGCGACGACCAGAGCCTGGTCGTCCCCCGCGCCGCGCTGCTCCGCGACATCCACGGCGGCGCCTGGGTCTACGAAAAGGTCGGCGACCACTCCTACGCCCGCCGCCGCGTCCTCGTCGACCGCGTCGTGGGCGACCTCGCCGCCCTGGCCAGTGGCCCCAAGCCCGGCGCCCAGGTCGTCACCGCCGGCGCCGCCGAGCTCTTCGGCGTCGAGTTCGGCGGCGGCAAGTAATTCAAACCGCTCAGGCGTCCACATGATGCGGCCACCGCATGGCCGGGGCTGTTCTCGGCCGACGGCGAGGGCGATGGGCCTACATGATGAAACGGGTCGGATCGGGTCGGCGACATGAGACTTGGACCGGGCGACCGCGGTCCCAATCTGAACGGCGCTCAGCCTGAGCGCGGGCGAAATCCTCGATGAAGACGTGTTGTATTCCTTGACCATGGCCCCTACTCCTGAGACACTTGGTGCGATCATCCTTGTCACAGGAGCCATGCGTGGATCAGGGATGGCGACCTGCCCGGCGGATGCCGCCGGCCGACGGAGGGGGCTGTGGCCCAGATCCGAGGCTCATTCGGGGCTTGCCTATGTTACCGGCCACCGTCCACGTCTTCCTCAGTTCCACCTGGCTCGACTTGCAGCCCGAGCGGAAGGCGGTCGAGGCCGCGCTGCACCGCTTCCGCGAGGCCAAATTCTCGGGCATGGAATACTTCGGCAGCCGGGACGAGGACGCCCGCGGCACCTCTCTGAGGTGGACCCCTGAAACTGGACAGCCCGGGATGTAATACTGATCGAAGATCGCTGTTCCGTCCCGAGGTGCGTCATGGCCGGAAAACGCAGGCGGCATTCGGCCTCCTTCAAGGCCGAGGTCGCCCTGGAGGCCGCCAAGCAGACCAAGACCATCGCCGAGCTGGCGAAGATGTTCCAGGTCCACCCCGTCCAGATCAGCCAGTGGAAGAAGCAACTCCTCGACGGCGCCGCGTCCCTCTTCCCCGGCGAGATCTACCGCGCGCCCCGCAGCTGGACGGAGCGGAGCTACCGCAACCCGATCTACTACAACCGGGTCGACAAGGGCGGGCACTTCGCGGCGTGGGAACAGCCGCAGCTGTTCGCCGAGGGGCTCCGGGCGGCGTTCCGGTCGCTCCGCTAATCGTGGCCGGCAGCCTTGATTCAGGGTTGCTTGTGATAACGCCTGTTCTGAACACTTGCCTGTGATTGCCAGCTTACGCAGGGGTTCAACTACGCCTACTTGAAGGAGGGCACCGTATGAGACGGATCGCTTTGTTGCTGGTCGCAGTTGTAACGCTGGCCGGCGTGGTCGTCTCCATGGCCCCCTCATCCGGACACGCCGATGGAGAGGCCGCCCCGATCTTCGGAGTCAAAATCCCCCCCAGATACCGCGACTGGAGGTTGATCTCTGTGGCCCACGAAGAAGGCAACCTCAACGATCTGCGCGCCATCCTGGGCAACGATGTGGCGATCAAGGCCTACCGGGAAGGGAAGCGTCCGTTCCCGGATGGCGCAATCATCGCCCGGCTCGCCTGGAGTTACGTCCCGTCGGAGGAAAACAACAAGGCCTTTGGCCGTCCCCAATCTTTCGTGGCCGGGCCCCCCACGAACGGGGTTCAGTTTATGGTCAAGGACTCCAGAAAATACGCCTCGACCGGCGGCTGGGGGTTCGCTCAGTTTAACGACGGCAAGCCCGCCGACGAGGCGGTGCACAACACCTGCTTTTCCTGCCACGAGCGCGTCAAAGATCGCGACTTTGTCTTCACCCATTACGCACCTTAATGAGCAAGTTTCAGAGCTGGAGTCGGGCCTGAGGGCCTCCTTCTGGTTCTACGACGAGGATCGCCCCCATCAGTCGCTCGGGTATCGGACCCCGGGCGAAGTCTCTCGGGCCGGGATCGACGGGAGGTAGGCGACCACGGCCCGAGATCAGGCAGCGACACTTCCCATCGAATCTTCAGGCAGCAACGAGGGAGCGGGATGGCCGAGCAGGTCGGCTTCATGACAGGCGATGAGGTACTCCAGGACGTTGCGACCCTGCTGGCGGCAGGTCGCCACCGCCGACACCATCCGTTCCACGAACGGGCTGCCCGAGCCGCTCACGGTCCCCCCACTGAGCTTGCGCCAGATCACCGCATGCCGCAGCGCACGCTCCGCCGCAGTGTTCGTCGGGTCCACCCCCGCGATCCGCAGGGACGTCCAGAGGTGCTGCTCACCCCCCAGCAACTTCCGGCAGGTCGCCGCCGTCTTGGCGCAGGAGCACTCCGCCCCGCGCCGCAGGTCCTGGCGCACCGCCCCGCGCCACGGATCGGTGGACCCCTTCAACGTCGAGCGGGCCAGGGTCCCGTCGCGCACCCGATGCCACCAGTGGAACAGCTTGTGGGAGTGCTCCAGCAACCGTCGCCCGACCTCGGCCGCCTCCCCGCCGCGGTCGATCATCGCCTGAAACTCGCGGCGAAGATGGGCCCAACAGGACTGTCGCAGTTCGATCCAGCCGGAGCTGGGGAACCGCTCGCTGACGATGACCCGCCGGGCGACCTCACCGAGGATCTGGCGGGCTACCCCGCCGCACCGGGTCGCAGCGATAGTGAAGACCGTCACCAGCGGCGTCAGGGCTACCCAGAGCCACGCCTTGGCCTGGTCCTCGCGCCACGATGTCTCGTCGATGTGGACCACCTCCGCCTGCCGGACATGCGGGCGCAACTCGGCCACGGGGCGCTCCAGCACCGCGGCGGTCTGCCGCCGGAGCTTGGCGATCATGCCCAGCGCGAGCGACAGCCCGAACAGGTCGCGGGCGATCTGCTGAAGTGGCCGCTGGTCCAGGCGAGAGCCGCCGGCCAGCAGGCTGAGCAGGGAGTGCAGCCGGGAGCCGAAGGCCCCGGCGGGCACCCCCGGCGGCACGGCCCCGCAGGTGGAGGTGCCGACTGCGGGCAGTGCAGGCGAGGGAGCCGATACTCCGTGACGACCGGCTGGACCGGGGGGATCTCGGCGACTTGATGGCGCAGGGGCTGGAGGTCCTCACCGGTCAAGCCAGGACCACAACGGCGGCAGTGCGCGGGCTTGCAGTCGAAGGCCTCGTGGCCTTGCTCGGGGGGGACCAAGGCCCGGGTGTGCCGGCGATGGCCGGGCTGTCCGCCGCGCCGCTTGCCGGAAGGGGTAGCGGGCGGGCGTCGCTTGACGGCGGGGGGATCGGACGACGGCGGCTTGGAGGAGTTGGTGGAGTTCTGGTTGAGGCGTTCTTCGAGGTCAGCGATCCGGCGCTCCAGTTGGCCGATGACCCCGGCGATGACTGCCTGGGCCTCGGTGGAGAGGGTCTCCCAGATGTGCTGAGGGATCGAAGTCGGCCTGCTCATACTGTCTTTATATGCAGGTAGAGCTGCCAGGGCAATCCAGGCCGTGGTCGCTTACGACGGGAGACTGACCGGGGGAGGAGCATAACAAATACGGGCCGCCCGGACTGTCCAGTATTTGGGGTCCACTATAGTCTGGAAAATAAGGCGTTCTGCGCTCGCGAAAACGGGCAAAAGTCGAGCTCGGGCAGATCCCCTGGGTGGGATCCGGTTGGGATTCGCCGGGTCCTGACAGGGTGCGCCTCCGGGACGCAAGGGATCTCCCAGGAATGCCGCGGGGTGATGGGCTTTTGTTCAGACATCCGCCCGGTCACCGAACTCTTGACGCGCGGGTGCGGAATTTGAGGACGAATGCCCTTGGCCGACCTGATGATCCTCTGGGACGGATGCGCCTGTCGATGCTCTGAAAATCCCCGTCCGCCGGGCCGTCGATTCAGGGTCCTCGGTACGCGCGGCGCGCACCCCGAACCCTACGGGTCGCCGAGGGCGTCGGATCCCGGATCGGGCGCCCGTCACGACCCCAGCTCAGGTCTCCCTCGGCCCAGGTCGGTCCTGAGCCCGGAACTCAGGCGGCCTCCTCCGGTCCCAGGCGTTCTTCGTACTCGGTCCCGTCCGACAGCATCGTATGGATCAGCACCAGGATCTTATGACCCAGCGCCACCAACGCCCGCTTCCGGCCCCTCCGCTTGAACCAGCGGCGGTACGTCGCTCCCAGGATCGTCGCCTGGGTGGGACTGGCCGCCCACGCCGCCTGCACCAGCACCGAGCGCAGCCAGCGACTCCCCGTCGTCGTCCGGCCGCCCTTCCGCTTGCCGGCGCTCGGATTGTTCCCCGGGGCCATCCCCGCCCACCGGCACAGGGGGCCCGCCGTCGCGAACCGGCTCATGTCGACCCCGATCTCGGCCAGGATCCCCTCCGCGGCGCGGATGTCCACCCCGGGGATCGTCTGCAACCGCTCCAACTCCGCGGCGTGCGGCGCCAGCACCCGCGCGATCCGGCCGCTCAGCCGTGCGATCCGCTCGTCCCGCTCGTTGACCTGCCCGAGCCGCTCGCGCCGCTGGAAGCGGTGGTGGTCCAGCACCCGCCCCTGCAGCGCCTCCCGCAACGCCGGCAGCTTGCTCCGCATCCGGCCCCGCGCCAGCTCCGCCAGCACCGCCGGGTCCTCGACCCCCTCGACCAACGCCCACAGCATCGCCCGGCCCGAGACGCCGAGGATGTCCGCGGCCACGGCGGCCAGCTTGATGTTGGCGTCCTCCAGCACCTTCTGGATCCGGTTGCAGGCCGTGGCGCGGTGCCGGACCAGTTGGCTGCGCGGCCGCGTCAGGTCGCGGAGCTGGCGGATCTCCGGCGGCGGGATGAAGCTGGGGCGGAGCAGCCCGTGCTGCAGCAGCTCGGCGATCCACTGGCTGTCGCTGACGTCGGTCTTGCGGCCGGGGACCTTCTTGAGGTGCTGGGGGTTGACCAGCATCACCTCGAAGTGGGGCTCCAGGAGGTTGAAGACCGGCTTCCAGGAGACGCCCGTCGTCTCCATGGCGACCTGGCGGGCGCCGGCGGCCGCCAACCAGTCGGCCAGGGCGAGCAGCTCGGCGGTCGTGGTGCCGAAGTAACAGACCTTTTCCTCCAGGCGGCCGTCGTCGGTGATCCGCCGGATCCAGGCGACGACGGACTTCTTGTGGACGTCCAACCCGGCGCAGCAACGATGAAGCATCTCCATGATCGGGCCCTCCCAAAGGCGCCTCGACGCCTCAGGACCGGGGCGAATGGAGCAGGTTGCTCTTCGTGCTCCCCAACCGAGGGGGCGACGGGTTCGGGTGCGCCAAGCGGT
>JAFANO010000257.1 GCA_019232645.1 Planctomycetaceae bacterium
GAGCATGTTGAAGCCCACGTACTTGGTGACCTGCCGCCAGCTCAGCGGCGTCTTCGGGTCGGCCAGGTCGCTCGAGAAGCCGTGGACATGGACCGCGCGCAGCTTGCCCAGGAAGCCGTGTGCGATCAGCGAGCGCATGTATGGGTCGCCGACCAAACCGTACGGGCTGGGGGCGATCATCGCCGTCTGCTTGGGATGCTCGCGGGCGCTGTCGTACATCCGCTGCGCCTCGCGGGCATTCATGGCCATCCGGTCCGCGGTCAGCACGTGCTTGCCGACGTCGAGCGCCGCCAGGGTGACAGGGCAGTGCAGGTTCGGCCAGGTCCCGATGATCACCGCGTGGATCATGTCGTCCTCGACCAGGTCCTCCCACGATCCGTGGACCTTGGGGATGTCGAACTCGCGCGCGACCCGCGCCGCAGTCTCCCGTCTCAGGTCGCAGACGGCGGCGACACGGACGCCCGGCAGAGCCAGAAGGCCCGGGAGGTGTCGCGCCCGGGTGAACTGCCCCGCCCCCACGATCCCGATCCGTAACTCCGAACGCATCGACCGGACCGTCCTTTCCTCAGGCTCGGCTCCGACCGACGGCTCGACTCGAACGGTTCACACTCCCCGAACCCCCGGCCGGGACCGCGGTCCCACCCTGGAATTTATACAGAAACGGGCGACCAAGTCCAATCAACATTGGCTTGTTATGTCGATCGGTGACAGCGGATGATCTTCCTCAGCGACCGATCCACGTCCCATCCGGGCAATAACCCCTGGGCAGGCCTGTCTTCAGGCTGTAGGAGGTCGGGTTGAGGACCGGGCCCTGCCCGACACGGGGGTAGTTCGACCCGGCATAGTTCGAGATGTAGAGTGGCCTCGTGTTGGGGAAGTAGTAGGCGGACGCGTAGACGGTGGCGCCTGTCGGGGCCGCTCCGACGGCCCGGTCGCGGAAGAGCCAGTGACCCGCCACGGCGCCGCCAGCCGGTGCGAGGGACAGCAGCGCCGAAAGAGCCAGGGTCCAGGCCGGCTTGGTCCGGAACATAGCAAGTCGCTTCCTTTCAAGAATTCCCGGGGGACTCGTCGCCGAGGCGGGACCATCCCGCGATGGTGTCCGAGTCCCGATCCTGAAGACTATCACGCGATCGCCGGCGCGGCTGTCCCGGACGGCCTCGAGGAGGTGGTGGACCCTCCGGAACGCATGGAAGGAATCACTCGGCCCGGCTACGATGGGAGTCCCGAGTGGTCCGGGGGCAGGGGCCGGGGAGAGTCTCCTGGCGCGTCGCCCCGGAGGCCCGACGAACCCGGAGATCCCGCCGATGAAACGAGCGATCGCGCTGATGACGGCCTCGGTCGGCCTGACCGCACTCCCGGCCCACGCCGAGCATGCCAAGATCAACCTCCAGGTGGCGTCGCCGAGGGACCAGCAAGCGTCGTTCGCGGACCAGACGCCTCCCGACTGGGGCAAGAACTCGCGCCCGGTGGTCCGGGCCCGGGTCGGCGACCCGATACGGGTCGAGTGGGTCCTGACCAACGGCTATCCCCACAAGACCTTGGAGGACGTCGTCGTCCATTTCTTCATCGCGCGCCAAGAGAAGGCCGGTCAGAAGGAACTGCCCGACCTCCGGGGCGACGTGGTGCTCGAGTCCGCCTTCGAGATGGACTTCAAGCCCGGCGGCAAGGCCGGCCAGCGGGACACCGTCCGGGTCGACGCCCCCGGCATTTACCTGGTCCGCGTCGAGACCCGCCAGACGCAGAGCGACCACGAGCACTTCGCCGCCATCGACCTGGTCGTCGAGGCCAAGGAGCGGGAACACCTCCGGACGGATTGCCGGGCGAATCATCTTCCCGGGGTTTGGCCCTGGCCCTCGTCCGACTTGCCCGGGTCCTGGCGGTAGACGAGGACGCGGTCGTGGACGATCAGGACGAGGTCGGAGCGGCCGTCGCCGTCGACGTCGCCGACGCCCAGGTCGCGCGGCTCGACCAGGTCGTGGACGTCCCGGAACGACTTGCGCTCGAAGATCTTGAACGCCAGGGCACGCTCGAGGTCGGCCTGGCCGGCGTAGGTGACGATCTCGATAAAGTGCTCGGCGACGTCGGTCAGGACGATGTCGGGGCGGCCGTCGGCGTTGAGGTCCCCCGCGGCGAGGTCGGCGAGCCGGGCCTCAGCCCGGTTCGACTCGTAGCTGGCCAGCGTCCGGAACCGCTGCCCCGCCCGGCCGGTCAGCACGACGCCGAAGCGGTCGGTCCCGGCCAGCAGCAGGTCGTCGCGGCCGTCGCCATCGAGGTCGGCGACGTACAGGCCCTGGAAGTCGATCGGCCCGACCGAGAGCGTCCCGCCCGGCCGGTAGACGCCCTCCCTCCCGTCCAGGAAGATCAGCGACTTGGAGGTCTTGTCGAGCAGGACGATCTCCCTCTTGCCATCGCCGTCGGTGTCGAGCGCGGCGGCCGCCAGGATCTGGGCCGAACCCCGGCCGGAGTTGTACTGGTCCCTGACCTCCCAGCGGCCGTCCTTGTCGAGGAGGATGTTGCGGGCGAAGGTGTTCTGGGCGACGATCAGGGCCGGGCCGTCCAGGTCCATCACGCCCAGGCCGCCGGGGTTGACGCCGGCCAGCGGCCCGAGGCTCCCGTCGGCGGGGGCGGGGGGCTCACCGGCTCGGCCCAGCAGAAGCAGGGGCGGGCCGTAGGCGCTGAAGACGAGGACGTCGGCGAGGTGATCGCGGTTGACGTCCAGCACCTGGAGTGCCGGGGGCGCGTTTGTCATCCCACGCAGGGTCACCTCGTCGACCTGGCCCCATCGGTGGGGGAGAGAAATGCCTGACTTGTCGCGGGTGATGGCGCGGAGCGCATAGGACTCGGAGCCGCCCGAGTGGGACCGGGAGACGTAGAGGACCTCGGGCCGGCCGTCGCCGTCGAGGTCGGCCACGTCGAGTGCGACCGGCTCTCCGCTGACGGGCAACGGCCGGGGAAACGAGAGGCGGCCCTCGGCCAGGCCGCAGACCCCGATCTGCTTCTCCTGCTCCGACAGGACGATCACCTCGGCCTTCTTGTCGCCGTCGAGGTCGGCCAGGCGGACCGTCCGGCCCCCGACCAGGCCGGGGAAGCTCTGGCTGGAGCCCAGGCCCAGACGACCCGACTGGCGATAGACCAGGAACTGGGCGTTGGCCGGGTCGGTCACCACGACGTCGGCCTTGCCGTCCCCGTCGAGGTCGCCCAGCGCCAGCGACCGCCCGCGCTCGCTGCCCGGCGGCAGGGGGTAGAAGATCAGCCGGCCGCGCTTGCCCTGCTCGTCCTTGTCGGCGTCTTCCAGCGTCAGCACCTTGGCCCGGCCCGACTGCGCCTCGATGGTCAACAGCTCGGAGCCCCCCTTGCCGTCGATCTGGGCGAAGGCGATCGCCTTGGGGGCCTCGACGAGGAACCGCTGCTCGGGCCCGAGCTTGCCCCCCTCGGCCGAGAGCCGGACGCGGACCGGGTCGTCGGAGCCGCCGTCGAGGATCACCAGGTCATCGCCGCCGTCCCCGTCGAGGTCGACCGCCCGGAGCATCCGGGGGTTGCTCGCCGTGTGAGACAGCCGTTCGGGCTCGCCAAGCTTGCCCCTCTCGAGCTGCAAGACGATCACCACCTCATTCGGGCCGAGCAGCGCCAGGTCGTCGCGGCCGTCGCGGTTCAGGTCGCCGGAGGTCAGCGCGTTGCCGCTCTCGACGGCCTCGCCCGTGGAGATCCGCTTCGAGTCCTCGAACCGCCCCCGGCCGTCGTTGAACAGGATGACCAGCTCGGCCGGGGTGCCATAGTAGGCCAGGTCGGGCTTGCCATCGCTATTGAAGTCGCCGGCTTGGATGCTGACGATCTCCTTGTTGACCGGCACGCCGACCAACCGCATCCGGCGGTCACTGGGGACCTGGTTGGTTTCGGACTCCCGCGCCGAGGTGTCTTCATCATCGTCGGCCTTCTTGCCGCTGAGCAGGAGGTCGATCCGCGACCGCCCATTGTTGACGACGACGATGTCGTCCACCTTGTCGCCGTCGAGGTCCTGGAGCAGCAGGTTGCTGATCCTCGAATCAAGCTTGTAGACCTCCAAGGGGAGGAACCCGAAGTAATCGGCCAGCCTCGGCTCGTCGGCCCTCGCGAGCGTGCCGAAGCCGCCCAGCAACAGAAAGCCGAGCCCCAAGACCCTCGAGAACGGACGTCTGCCCGACTCATGCATCACAATGGTCCTGATTTGCCTCTCCTCCCCGACCGTAGCCTCCGGCACATCCCGACCAGACTACGGCTTAACCGCTCCCTCGACAAGATAAGGGACGTCGAGAATGTGTCACCACAAGACCACCAGGCGCTCGGGGCGGTTTGGGGAACGACCGCTCTCGGGTGCCTCGTGAGGAACTTCCTCGTCGCCCAACGCCCGCAGGGTGCCCGATCCCGGTCGCCCCTCCTTTCGATAAGGATTGACTTGACAGGGCCTTGCGTCGATGCTAACGTCAGCCAAGGGTGAATGCGAGGCGCTCTCCTAGTCCTGCGTGTCGCATCATGAAAATGCGGTCCACGATTCCACTCGACTCGCCTTTCCTGGCAAGACCGAGGAGGCCCCAGCGTGCCCGATCCCACGGTCATCAAGTCTCGGCTCACCCCAGTTGCAATCGCCCCGCAGCGCAGATCGCACCCCTCGAGGCCGGAGTCGATGTCGCAGTTGCCGGGCACCTTCTTCACGTCTCCAGGATTCATCCTGGGAATCGTCATCGTGGAGCTCGTGTACGGGATCGTGCTCTTCATCGCGTTGTCCGGCCCGAGGAAGGCGCCCCCCCGCGAGATCACCTCGAGCGATGATGGGCTCGCACTCCTGATCGCGGCGAAAGGGATGCCGAGTCCCCCTCCCGGGGCAGCCGTCGAGGTGCCCAAGGAAAAAGAGACGGAAAAGGATCAGGAGAAGGAGGCCGATCGCCCTCTACCAATAAAGGAAGAGGCCACGATCAATTCGGGGAAGAGCAAGTCACGGACGCCGAAGGGGGCGGACACTGAGACCAAAAGAGAGGCGCCAAGGCTCTCGGAGCCGTTGGCGACATCTCCCAACTCGTCGCGGTCGAGGCCCGAGATGACCCAAAAGCCGGACATGCCCGTTCCTCCTGCCCATCACGTCGCGATGAACATCCGGCCGGAGCCTCCGAAGTTGCAGATCGAGGAGCCGAGAGTCGGGCCGATCGGCCCCCTGATCAATCCCGATCATGATTGCACGGCGTCGACCGATGAGGAAGGGTTTACCATCGAGACCCCCGGGAAGCCACACATCATCTCTCCCGGGAAGGCCAATGCGCCTCGGGCCCTGGAGAAGGTCACCGGCGACTTCGTCGCCGAGGTGCACGTCCCCGGCGAGATCCGGCCCGGCGCCAATCCGCTCGAGCACTTCCCCTTCACGTTTCAGGGCGCCGGCTTGCTGCTCTGGCTGGATCAGGAAAATTACGTCCGGCTCGAGCGCACGGTCATGTACGAGGCGGGGTCGAGACACCAGGTCATGGTCGAGAGTTTCAAGGGCGGGAAACCGGGCCGAACCGTCAATATCAACGTCAAGGGGGACAAAATCACCCTCAGAATGGAGCGTCATGGCGGCGAGATCAACTGCACGTACAGCTCCGACGGGAAGACCTGGCTCCCCGTCCGGAGGTGGGCGGCTGCGCTCCCCCCAACGGTCCTCGTCGGAGTCTCGGCGTCGAACATCTCGCCCAAGCCGTTCGAGGCGCGGTTCACCGACTTCACTCTGAAACACACCGGCAAGTGAGCGGCGGGCGTTGCAAGCCGTCCCCTTCACGGGACGGGGGCTGACTCGACCAGCCGGACGTGCCGCACCCGATGGCCCTTGAGCCAGCCCAGGAAGGCCTCCTGCTCCTCGGTCAGCTCGACCTCGGTCATGTTCGCCGTGTCGAGAGGGGAGACCAGGTAGAAGACCCCTTCGTCGAGCCATCTGGCCACCTCGGCCTCGGCGAACCAGAATTCGCCCTCCGCCAAGCTGGGGACGCCGGGCGTACCCTGGGGGATCATGAAGTAGACGAGTTGCGTGCGCAACCGGGGCGAGATCGGCTTCGGGGCAACCTCGGGGCGATCGATCGGCACCAGTACGGGTTGAGCCATGGGCGAGCACCAGTGGAGTTCGATCCGGGGCCGATGACCAAGTCCTCGAGCCCGGATCACGGTGGGGGCAACGGGGCCCGGTTGCCGCCGGCCGGGCTCCCCTCAAATTCTCGGGGACGCTCGGCCCCCTCGTCAAGGGGAGCGGCCGGGCGACGGCCCCCTCGGGGTCGCGTGCGAACTACTCCGCCGCTCGGCCCGTGTCTTGACCGGGTCAGCAGGCCCCTACAACAATACAGGTCGAGGATCATCCGACACGCGATGCCGCCTCTTCGAGACGCGGCGTCCGCTCGACCATCGGTGAGCGCCGCGCAGGGCAAGCATCGGAATCATGGAGATCTCCCCCATTCCTCGCGGATTGCAAGGCCTCCGGGCCGCGGTCCTGGGTTCGACCTCGGGGATCGGCCGGGAGGTCGC
>JAFANO010000339.1 GCA_019232645.1 Planctomycetaceae bacterium
CAACCCGCCGAAGCGGTTGTCATTGATGCCCCCGCCGTCCACGCCGCTCAGGTCGTCGAGGGACCTGATTTCAAGTGTTCCGGGCTCGGGGCGAGCGTGTCGAGCCACCGGTCGATGCTCATGTCGTCCTCGTCGCCATCGGCGTCGCGCGATCCTCGCGCCCGTGCCGCGGCCAGGGCCCGGGAGACCCGGGCCATGAGTTCGCGGCGGTCGGCCTCGGAGTTGGCATCGAAGTCGGCGTGGTCGATCTGGCCGCAGATCGAGGCCGCCTCGATCTCGTCGGCGGTCGAGGGCTCGAAGATCGGCTCGGGCGGCGGGGCGACGTCGTCGGTCGGGCGATCGCGGTAACGGTCGCACCAGGTCGGCCGGGAGGTCGCGGGGACGGGGCGCGGCCGGCGGGTGGGATTGGAAGGCCGGCGATTTCGTGTTCGAGTCTGATCCATAAGCCGGGGTTTCAGCCGGAAAGCACCTGGTATTCGAGAGAAATTTGTATTTATAAAATAGATATTTAAAATGTTCATCGATGGACCTCGTCGTCGTGCATGTCGGGGTGCTCGGGGCCGGCGGCTGGTGCGAACCGTTGCCGGCCTTTTTTGTCGCCCTGGCCGGGGACGCCCCGCGGGGCGGGGTCAGTTCTGTTCGCCGGTCGCGAGCATCTCGCTCCGAATCTCGGCGAGGGTATGGAAGTCGCACCCGCTCAATACCCGGCCCAGGATGCGGCGGGTCTCGCGGATGTGGTTCGCCGTCGCACCGCTCGCTTCGAGCCCGACGGCGAAGGCTTCGAAGTGCTCGCCGATCGGCGTCGTCAGGTGCTCGACGATGCGAGCCTCGCCCGGCGTGAGCAGTCCGGCTCGCACCCGTTCGGCCTTCGTCGGAGCTTCGATGATCCCGGGAAATCCAGGGGCCATCGATTTTCCACATCCCCCGACCCACCCTTGTGGGGCACTATGCCCCGGTTTCGCCATGAGACCCCTCAATTTCCAGGCTCCTGTGTGCCCGAAGGAAATCCTTTATATAGGGTGCACCTCGAATTATTTTCCCTCGTTTCGGTCGTGTCCTATTCATTGAGAGAAGCTCCCGTCGCCTGAAGGCGACGGCTTTCCGGCTCAGCGTTTGGGATCGGCCCCGACCTTGGGGCCCGCCGCCCAGTCCAGGCCGGCTTAGGGACGGCCTGTACCGACCCTCTCGGGTCGGAGGTTCTTGAAACGCAACAGTGCATCTCTCAACTTCGGTCGTTTTACGATGACGACGTTGAGGGCCCTCAACCGTGGGACGACCACTGCCAGGAGCGGGAGCGCCTCGAAACCGTTGCTCCCGGAACCAAGCTAACAGGAAAAGGTTTGTATGCCAAGGATGTTGATCGGTTTCGACACGGGAGACACGAACTAACCCTGTTGTGTGAACGCAACAGCCTCCGACCTAAACTCTCTAGGACGTGTTTTCGGGGATGACTCGAAGGTGACGAAAAATCGGCACAGAATTGGATAAAATTAATTTATGAGAGTGTTAATAATAAATCTTATATATATTATTGGCTGACCGACAGGGCTTTACCAACCTGAGGGTCGATATCCCTCGTTCGAGGCGGGACGATGGCCGTTTCGCTCTCTCCGGTCCCGGAACAGGGCCAACTCGTGAGCGTCCGGTCCCGCCGCTGGGTGGTGAGCGAGGTCCGTGCCAGCACACTCCCGCCCCCACCGATGGAGCCGACGACGAACGGCCCCCAGCACCTCGTCTCCCTGCTGTCCGTCGAGGACGACGCCCTCGGGGAAGAGCTCCAGGTCATCTGGCAGATCGAGCCGGGGGCCGAGGTCATCGAGAAGGTCGCCCTGCCCGAGCCCACCGGCTTCGACGCCCCCGGGCGGCTCGGCGCCTTCCTCGATGCCGTCCGCTGGGGGGCTGCTTCGACGGCCGACCTGAAAGACCTCCAGTCCCCGTTCCGCTCGGGCATCGACATCGAGGACTACCAGCTCGACCCCGTGGTCCGGGCCATCCAGATGCCCCGGGTCAGCCTGCTGATCGCCGACGACGTGGGGCTGGGCAAGACCATCGAGGCGGGGCTCGTCGTCCTCGAGCTGATCCTCCGGCACCGGGCACGGCGGGTCCTCGTCGTCTGCCCGGCCTCGCTCCAGGTCCAGTGGCGGGACCAGATGCGGGACAAGTTCGGGCTCGATTTCCGCATCGTGGACCGCGGCCTGATGCGGGACCTGCGGCGCAGGCGGGGCATCCACGTCAACCCGTGGTCCCACTTCCCTCGGCTGATCACCTCGCTCGACTTCCTGAAGCGGGAGCGGCCCTCCCGGCTCTTCAAGGAGACGCTCCCGGCCGAGGGGGAGTCGATCTACCCCCGCCGCTACGACGTGCTGATCGTGGACGAGGCGCACAACTGCGCCCCGGCCGGGAGGGGCGAGCACGCCACCGACTCGCTCCGCACCGGGGCGATCCGCCTCCTGGCCCCGCACTTCGAGCACAAGCTCTTCCTGACGGCCACCCCCCACAACGGCTATTCGGAGAGCTTCACGGCCCTGCTGGAGCTCCTGGACAACCAGCGGTTCGCCCGCGGCATGGCCACCGACACGAGGGAGTTCTTCCGGCAGCGGGATGCCGTCATGGTTCGCCGCCTGAAGGCCGAACTGCCCAAGGACGACTTCGGGCAAGACCGGTTCCCCAAGCGGGTGCTCGAGGCGCTGGAGGTCGATTACCCCACCGAGGAGAAGCGGGTCCACGCCGCCCTGAGGCGGTATTCCGAGCTCCGGCAGGGGTCGTCCCGGGATCACGCCGAGCGGTTCGCGATCGACTTCGTGCTGATGACCCTGAAGAAGCGGCTCTTCTCCAGCCCCGCCGCCTTCCTCCGCACGCTGGAGCAGCACGAGTCCTCGCTCCGCGACGCCAGGAAGCGGAAGGCCATCTCCAAGCCCACCCGTGGCATCCTCCAGCGCCAGATCGACCGGGTGGAGGAGGACTACTCGATCGATGACGAAGCCGAGGAGGCGACCCACGAGGCCCTCGACGCCGCCGGCCTCTTGTTCCGGGAACTGTCGCCCGAGGAGCGGGCGCTGCTGAGGGAGTTGAAGGCCTGGGCGGAACGGGCCACCGCCCGGCTCGACGCCAAGGCGAAGGGGCTGGTCCGCTGGCTCAACGAGCAGATTCGGCCGGGCGGGAAGTGGCGCGACGAGCGGGTCATCCTCTTCACCGAATACCGGGCCACCCAGGACTGGCTGCAAGGCGTCCTCGCCGCCGAGGGCCTCACCGGCAACGACCACCTGATGACCATGTACGGCGGGATGGATTCGAGGCAGCGGGAGCGGGTCAAGGCGGCGTTCCAGACCGACCCGAAGCAGAGCCCCGTCCGCATCCTGCTGGCCACCGATGCCGCCTCCGAGGGCATCGACCTCCAGAACCACTGCTCCCGGCTGGTCCACTACGAGATCCCGTGGAACCCGAACCGGCTGGAGCAGCGGAACGGCCGCATCGACCGCCACGGCCAGAAGTCGAAGGCGGTGCGGATCTACCACTTCGTCGGGAGGGGGTACAACGACCGGGAGCGACGGCTGGTCGAGACGACGGTCGGCGACCTCGAAGCCGACCTCGAATTCCTGATGCGGGCCGTCCGCAAGGTCGAGGCGATCCGCGAAGACCTCGGCAAAGTCGGCCCGGTGATCGCCGAGCAGGTCGAGGAGGCGATGCTCGGTCGCCGGGACCGGCTGGACACGAGGCGGGCCGAGGCCGACGCCGAGCCGGTGCGGAAGCTGTTCAAGTTCGAGCGAGATCTGGCCAGGCAGATCAAGGCCCTGACGGACAAGCTCCATGAGACCAGGCGCGACCTACGGCTCGACCCCGAGAACATCCGGAAGGTCGTCGAGGTCGCTCTCGAGCTGGCCGGCCAGCCCCCTCTGGAAAGGGCCGAGGTGCCCGGCCCCTGGCCCGATCCCAAGCGGAAGTCGGGCCCGGTGTTCCGGCTCCCGGCCCTCTCGGGCAGTTGGGAGCAGTGCGCCGAGGGCCTGGCCCACCCGTTCACGGGGGAGGCCCGGCCGTTCGTGTTCGATCACGCCTTGGCCAGGGGGCGTGAGGATGTCGTCCTCGTCCACCTGAACCACCGGCTCGTCCAGATGAGCTTGCGGCTCTTGCGGGCCGAGGTCTGGTCGAAAGGGGGGAGCAACCACCTGCATCGGGTCACGGCTCGAGTGGTCCCCGACTCGGCCCTGCGCCACCTCGCCGTGGTCGCCCACGCCCGTCTGGTGGTCATCGGCGGTGACAGCCAGCGGCTCCATGAGGAGATCATCACGGCCGGGGGCCAGATCCGGGAGGGGCGGCTCTCTCGGTTCGGCACGCTCAAAGAGATGCAGGACATCCTCGCTGCCGCCACGGTTGAGGGGCCGTCCGAGGCGGTGAAACGGAAGTTGCTCAAGCTCTGGCCCAAGGTCTCCGAGCCGCTGCAACAGGCCCTCGACGCCCGGACCCAGGATCGGACGGACGGCCTGAAGAAGATGCTCGCCGAGCGGGCCGAGAAGGAGGCGTCGGACATCAGGGCCATCCTGACCGAGCTGGAGCGGGCCATCCGGGACCAACTGGACGACCCGCTCTATCAGCAGCGCATTCTGCCGGGCTTCGCCTCGGCCGAGCAGGAGCAGCTCGAGAGGAACGTCGATGCCCTCCGGCGCCGATTGGGCGAGATCCCCATCGAGATCAAGAGAGAATCAGAGGCGATCCGGTCGAGGTTCGCCGACCCGCAGCCCCGGATGTTTCCCGTGGCAGTGACCTTCTTGGTGCCTCAGAGGGTAATTGGAAATCTGCGTGGTCTGGACATTTTTCCTCGGTTCGGTTCTCTTGTGACTTCGGGCCTCGATCCGATCCCTCGACGTTCCTCCCCAGGATTCCCTCACCATGCCGCGCCGGTACTCAGCCAACCGCAAGCCCGCTCGCCCCTCGTCGCCA
>JAFANO010000379.1 GCA_019232645.1 Planctomycetaceae bacterium
GCGCCAGCTTGGCAATCGACGTCGTCTTGCCCGAGCCGTTGACCCCCGCGATCAGGTAGACCGTCGGCTTGCCCGGCGCGACCGCGAGCGTCCCTGGCCTGGGGTCCTCCAGCAGTTGCTTCAGCTCCAACTTGACGAACTGCATCAAGTCGTCGTCGGCGGTCTTGTCGCCATAGGCCTCGCGGACGCGGTCGATGATCTGCTGGGTCGCCTTGACCCCCACGTCGGACTGGATCAGCCGGGCCTCCAGGTCGTCGAGGAACGACTGGTCGACCTTGCGCCCGAACCACGACCGGATGTCGAACAACTGGGCCGTCTTCGTGAGCCCCTTGCGAAATCGGTCAAGAAGGTCTTTGATTGCCATCGCAGTTCGTCTCGGCGTCTCGCTCATCTCGAACGTCGGCGGTCCGCGTCCGTACGACACAAATCATTCATCCATCAAGGTCTGGCATGTCGGAGCCGCTCCAGATCGGGCCCCGGCGTGGTGATCGCGCCGAGCCAGCGACCGGGCCGGTCGGCGGCTTGGAAATCGGTGCCGGCGATCGGGATGAGGCCGAGGTGGTCGGTCCAGTCGCGCCAGCGTCGCCCGCGCCGGACGTCGATGCCGGGCCCGGCGACCTCGAGGGCGCCCATGTCGTCGGCGCTGAGGGTCCGCAACGTGAGTTCCCGGAGATCATAGGGCGGGTGGGCCAGGGCGGCAACCCCGCCAGCGCCCTGGATCAGGCCGATCGCCTCGGCGCAGCCGAGCCGCGGCTTGGGGACGTCTGCGATCGGCGGGTCCTCGGGTCAGGGATTCTCACGCTTGTAGACGAGCAGCGACACGCCGTCGCCGGGCTTGGTGGCGAAGGTCATGGGGCGATCCTTGCCGACCGCGGCGATGCAGATCTTCAACGTCTCGCCCTCCAGCTCGTAGATCCCCTGGCGCGGGCTCCCGTCGGGGTACGTGCGGTCATACGCCTTGGGCATCTTGGTCGGGTCGAGGGCGAAGGTACCTAGCACGGTCGATCGACCCTCCAGCTTGGCGATCAACTGGTCCCCCTCGAAGATCATCAGGACCTTGCCCCCCTTGATCGATTCCGGCGGCCGGGAGACGCCGTCGGACTCGGAGGAGACCAGGGCCCAGGTCCCCTGGATGCGTTGCATGTCGCCCGCGGGGACGTCGGCGGCGACCAGCATCCCGATCATCATGATTGGCCCGGTGAATCCCTTCACGACGGCCTCTCTCCCGCAATCCCGGGATGAAAGATGGACAAACCGATCTCCGAGCGACAGCACGACGGGAAACCGGAGACTCGCTGAGGGCCGGGCCGACCCGCCCGTCAAGGAAATCATCGGGCCGGACCTCGGCGACGACCCGGCATTCTCCCGCGTTCGGCGATTCGCCAGGCCCTCGGTCTCAGGCCGGGTCGGCCGACGGATCCGACGTGGGACCGGGCTCCGGAGGAGGCGACTGCGAGGGATTGATCGCCTGGAGCCGATCCAAGATCCCGTTGACGAACCGGCTTGATTGCGCGGTGCTATACCGCTTGGCTAGCTCGAGCGACTCGTTGATCGCGACCTTCGCGGGCACGTCGGGGCAGAAGAGCATCTCGTACGCGCCGAGCCGGAGGATATTGCGATCGATCGCCGCCATCCGGTCGAGCCGCCAGTTCTCGGCGACCTCGGAGATCAGCCGATCGATCTGGGGCTGATGTGCCTGGACGCCAGCGATCAGCGCCGCGGCGAACTCGCAGAGCTTGCGGTCGCCGAAGAGCCGGCGCTCGACGAACCGGCGGACCTCGTCGCGAGGGAGGCCCGGGTTCTGCTCCGTCTGATAGAGCACTTGCAGCGCGATCTCTCGGCCTCGGGTGCGTCGGGTCATGATTGCCTGGGGCGCGCGGCCCTCGCCTTCCACCCGGTCCTTGCTTCGGCTCAGCACGTGAGGTGGTTCCGTAGCCCTCACCACCAAAATCATACGCCAAACCCACCCTTTGCGAAAAGGCCAGCCGATGCGATCGCCCCGCCCCGATCACCGGGCCGTCGGGATGTCCTCGCCCACCTTCGAGGTCATGAGCGACTTGTCCGTCGCGCCCGCCTCGATGGTCGTGATCTCCCCGTCCCCGACGACGACGATCAGCCCCGCTTGCTTCAGGGCCATGGTCATCCGGCTCAACTCAGCCCGCTCGCGGTGATCAGGATCCCGCTCTTCCCTTTGCGGTGGAACGCGGCAACGGCCTTGACCAGGAAGGCGTCGAACGCGGGGGTGTCGACGTCCGCCGCGGCGTGGCAGGTGATGACGACCGCCTGCGTCGGGCCAGCGTCTTCGAAGACCAGCCGCTCGGCGTCGCAGAGCACGGGCGTCGGGCCCTCGTGAAACGGGGTCAGCCGCAACTGCTTCTCCAGGGCCGACGGCTTGAACGTATTGCGGGGGACGTGGAAGCGGAGCGTCACGACCCACTCGCGGCTGGTCGTCGCGTGGAAGAAGGCGACGCCCGACTTGTCCGGCCCGGCGATCCGGACGCTGGTGCGCTGCGACCAGTCGGTCGGGGCGAACTGGCCGAGCTCGTGGATCCGGTCGACGACCCGGTCGAGGATCCGGCCGTCCCAGCGGGCCGGCTTGCCGTTGCTGGCGACGCGGTCGCGGGTGTGCCAGCGGCGGCCGTCGACCTCCCAGGGGGGCCTGACCCCGGCGCCAAGCTCGTCGCCGGGCGCGGCCTGCTTGAGGACCTCGGCCAGGGCCTGGTGCGCGGCGGCCTTGCGATCGTACCGGGGACGCTCGGCGTGCGGGCCGGCGGCGAGCACGCCCTTGAGGATCGCGCCGGTGAGGCTCCCCCGGGCCTGCGCGACCGCTTCGGGGGGCCCGGCCGCGACGACCTCGCCCCCGGCGGGGCCCGCCTCGGGGCCGAGGTCGATCAGCCAGTCGGCCGTCTTGATCACCTCGAGGTTGTGCTCGATGATGACGACCGTGTTGCCCAGGTCGGCCAGGCGGTGGACGACCGCCAACAGCTTGCGGATGTCGTCCAGGTGCAGGCCGGTCGTCGGCTCGTCGAGGATGTAGAGCGTCTTGCCCGTGTCGGGCCGCGCCAGCTCGGCGGCCAGCTTGACCCGCTGCGCCTCGCCGCCCGAGAGCGTCGGCGCGGCCTGGCCGAGCGGGACATAGCCCAGGCCGACGTCGCGCAGCGTCTCCAAGACGCGGCGGATCTTGGGGATGCCGGCGAACAGCTCCAGCGCGGCGCCGACGGTCATGGCGAGCACGTCGGCGATCGTCTTGCCCCGGAACTTCACGGCCAGGGTCTCGGGCGCGTACCTCGAGCCGCCGCACGCCTCGCAGGTGACCCAGACGTCGGGCAGGAAGTGCATCTCGATCCGCTTCTGGCCCGCCCCCTCGCACGCCTCGCACCGGCCGCCCGGCTGGTTGAAGCTGAACCGCCGCGTCGTGTAGCCGCGGACCTTCGACTCGGGAAGCTTGGCGAACAGCTCGCGGATCAGGTCGAACGCCCCCGAGTAGGTGCCGGGCGTCGACGCCGGCGTGCCGCCCAGGGGCGTCTGGTCCACGCTGATGACCTTGTTGACCTGCTCCAGGCCCTCGATCGCGTCGTGGGCGCCGGGGGTGACCTGCGCCCGGTGCAGGGACCTGGCGGCGGCCTTCCAGAGGATGTCCTCGATGAGCGAACTCTTGCCCGAGCCGCTGACGCCCGTCACGGCCGTGACGACACCGAGCGGGAAGGCGACGTCGACTCCCTTGAGGTTGTGATGCCGAGCCCCCCGGATGACCAGGGCCGGGCCGTCGGCCGGCCGGCGGTTGGTGGGGACGGGGATCGCAGCCTTGCCACTGAGGTACTGCCCGGTCAACGACTCCGTTGAAGCCCGGACCTTCGCGGGAGTGCCCGAGGCGGTGACCCGGCCACCCCCCTCGCCCGAGCCGGGGCCGAAGTCGACCAGGTGGTCGGCCGCCTCGATCACCTCGCGATCGTGCTCGACCAGGACCAGCGTGTTGCCCAGGTCGCGGAGGTGCTTCAGCGCCGCGAGCAACCGGGCGTTGTCGCGCGGGTGGAGGCCGATCGTCGGCTCGTCGAGCACGTAGAGCACCCCCGTCAGGCCGCTGCCGATCTGGCTCGCCAGGCGGATCCGCTGGCCCTCGCCCCCGGACAGCGTCGGCGTCCCGCGCGCCAGCGACAGGTAGTCGAGCCCGACGTCGACCAGGAACTTCAGGCGGTCGCGGATCTCGCGGACCAGGTCGCCCGCGATGTGCCGCTCGTCACCGCCCAGCTTCAGCCCCTTGAAGAACGCGTACGCCCGGCCCAGCGGCCACTGGCCGACCTGGTCGATGGTGAAGTCGCGGAACCGGACGGCGGCCGCGTCGTCTCGGAGCCGCGCGCCCATGCAGGCCGCGCACGGGACATCGTCGACCATCCCCTGGAGCTTGGAGCGGTAGAGGAACGAGACCCGCGACGCCTCCTCGATCGCCGGGAAGAGTCCCTTGTACTGAAACGCGAACTCGGGCTCGCCGTCGCCCGCCGGGACGGTGAACCAGGCCGCGCCGGTGCCTTGGAGGATCGTGCGGCGGTGCCGGCCCTCCAGCTCGTCGAACGGCGCGTCGAGGTCGATCCCCTGCGCCCGGGCCAGCGCCTCGATCATCCGGGCGAACGCCGGGTTCTCGGCGAACCGGGGCCAGACGGCGACCGCGCCGTCGCGGAGGCTCCGCCGGCCGTCGGGCACCAGCACGGCGGGGTCGGCCCCGTGCTGCGTCCCTAGGCCCCCGCAGGCGGGGCACCACCCCAGCGGGCTGTTGAACGAGAAGTGGTGCGGCGACAGCTCCTCGAAGCTCCGGCCGCAGCCGTCGCACGACCGGTGCTGGCTGTAGCGGTCGACGTGCCAGCGCGGCTCGTCCGCCTCGGCGCCGACCTGGGCGACCAGCACGACCCCCTCGCCCAGGTCGAGCGCCGACTCGATCGAGTCGGCCAGCCTCGAGCGGGTCGCGCGCCGGACGATCGCGCGGTCGACGACGACCTCGACCCGATGCTTGCGGCGGGCGCTCAGCTTGGGCGGGTCGTCGAGGCCGACCGACCGACCGTCGACCCGGACGCGGGCGAACCCCGAGCCCCGGAGGTCGTCCCAGAGGGCGGAGTATTCCTCCCCCTCGCGCCGCTCGACCGGCGCCATGATGTAGATCTTCGACCCTTCGGGCAGGTGCAGGACCTTCTCGACGATCTCGTCGGCCGTCTGCGTGCCGATCGCCTTGCCGCAGCCCGGGCAGTGGGGCTGGCCGAGCCTGGCGAAGAGGATCCGGAGGTAGTCGTGGATCTCGGTGACCGTCCCGACGGTCGAGCGCGGGCTCTTGCTCGTCGACTTCTGCTCGATGCTGACGGCCGGCGACAAGCCGGTGATCCGCTCGACCTTCGGCTTCTGGAGCGGGGCGAGGAACTGCCGGGCGTAGGACGAGAGGCTCTCGACGTACCGCCGCTGGCCCTCGGCATACAGCGTGTCGATGGCCAGCGAGCTCTTGCCCGAGCCGCTCGGCCCGCTGCAGACGGTCATCTTGTGCCGGGGCAGGTCGACGTCGACCCCCTTGAGGTTGTGCTGCCGCGCGCCCCGGACGGCGATCGCCTCGAGCCCCTCCTCCGACGACGTGCGGCCGGCCTTCTTCGGCGTGCCGCCGCCGTCGCGGACGAGGGGCTTCGGCCCCTCCAGGACGCGCTGGAGCGCCTGCCCGGTATGGCTCTCGGCGACCCGGGCGACCTCCTCGGGCGTCCCCCGCGCGACGATCCGGCCACCATCGGCCCCGCCCTCGGGGCCGAGGTCGATGATCCAGTCGGCGGTCTTGACCACGTCGAGGTTGTGCTCGATGACGACGACGGTGTTGCCCTGCGCCGTGAAGCCGTGGAGCACCTTGAGCAGCTTGCGGACGTCCTCGAAGTGGAGGCCGGTGGTCGGCTCGTCGAGGATGTAGAGCGTGCGACCGGTGCCGCGCTTGACCAGCTCGCGCGCCAGCTTGATCCGCTGCGCCTCGCCGCCGGAGAGGGTCGGCGACGCCTGGCCCAGCTTCAGGTAGTCGAGCCCGACGTCGTGCAGCGTCTGGAGCATCCCGGCGATCTTGGGGATGTTGGCGAAGTGCTCGAGCGCCTCTTGCACGTCCATCTCGAGGACGTCGCTGATGCTCTTGCCCTTGTAGCGGACGTGGAGCGTCTCGCGGGTGAAGCGATGCCCCTGGCAGACCGGGCAGGTGACCCAGACGTCGGCGAGGAAGTCCATCTCGAGCCGGTTCGAGCCGTTGCCCTGGCAGGCCTCGCACCGGCCCCCCTCGACGTTGAAGCTGAACCGGCCCGCCTTATAGCCCCGCGCCTTGGCGTCGGGCAGCCTGGTGTAGAGGTCGCGGATCTGGTCGAACAGCTTGATGTAGGTGGCGGGGTTGGAGCGAGGCGTCCGGCCGATCGGCGACTGGTCGATGTCGATGACCTTGTCCAGGTGCGCGACCCCCTCGATCCGGTCGTGCAGTCCGGGCTCGGTGATCGCGCCGTTGAGGTCGCGCGCCAGGGCGTCGCGGAGGATGTCGCCGATCAGCGAGCTCTTACCCGAGCCGCTGACGCCGGTGACGCAGACGAACAGGCCCAGCGGGACCTCGACGTCGATGTCGCGGAGGTTGTGCTGCCGGGCCCCGACGATCTTCAGGCGGCGGTCGGTCGGCGGCCTGCGGGACGCGGGGACCTCGATCGCCTTGCGGCCCGAGAGGTACTGGCCGGTGAGGCTGCGGGGCACCTCGGCGACCTCGTCGAGCCGCCCCTTGGCGACGACCTCGCCCCCCTGGACGCCGGGGCCGGGGCCGAAGTCGACGAGGTAATCGGCCGCGCGCATCGTCTCCTCGTCGTGCTCGACGACGATGACCGTGTTGCCGACGTCGCGGAGCCGCTGGAGGGTGGCGATCAGGCGGTCGTTGTCGCGGGGGTGGAGCCCGATCGACGGCTCATCCAGGATGTAGAGCACCCCGACGAGCCCCGCGCCGACCTGGCTGGCCAGCCGGATCCGCTGCGCCTCGCCCCCGGAGAGCGTCGGCGCGGCGCGGTCGAGCGTCAGGTAGTGCAGGCCGACGTCGATCAGGAACCCGAGCCGGCCCCGGATCTCCTTGATCAACTCCTCGGCGATCGTCCGCGAGAGCGGGTCGAGTGGGATGAATCCTTCCCCCGCTCCCCCCGTGAGCGGGCCGGAATGAGGGTCCCGTGGCATGATCTCAGGCCGAGGCGCCCTCTCCCGGGGGGAGAGGGGGTCGGAGGGTTCGGCCAGCGCGTCGAAGAACCGCGCGACCCGGCCGATCGGCATCGCGCCCAGCTCGACGAGCGTCCGGCCGCCGACACGAACGGCCCGGGCGCGGGGGTTGAGCCGCGCCCCCCGACAGTCGGGGCAGGTCATGCTCCGCAAGTAGGGCTCGAGCTGCGCGCGGGTCGGGCCGCCGTTGGCGTTGCGGAACTTGGCCATCAGCTCGGTGGCGATGCCCGGCCACGTCTCGGCGTGCGACCAGTGCTTGCCCCGGTTCCGCCAGCGGTGGACGATGACGCGGTCGCCGAGCCCGAAGAGCCAGGCATGTTGCCAACGAGGGTCGAGGTCGCGCCAAGGGCCCTTGAGCATGACCCCCCTGGGGGGACCGTCGGGGTCGGCCTCGAGGTTGGCGGCGACCCCTTCGAAGAGGTGCCGCCGCCACTTGCCTAGCGTCTTGACCGGCCCGAGGGGCTCGATCGCCCCGTCCCAGACCGACAGCGACGGGTCGGGCACTAACAGCGCGGGGTCGAAGTCGTGGCGGACGCCCAAGCCGTCGCACGACGGGCACATCCCCTGCGGGCTGTTGAAGCTGAACAATTGCGGGCTGGGCGGGTCGAAGCTCAGCCCGCACGCCGCGCAGGCGTAGTGCGACGACAGCAGCAGGTCGGGCTGCCCCTCGGCGGCGACGATGACCGTCCCCACGCCAAGCAGCAGCGCCGCCTCGACCGCCTCGGCCAGCCGCGCCCGGATGCCCGGCCCGGCCTTGAGCCGGTCGATGACGACCTCGATGTGATGCTTCGTCTG
>JAFANO010000422.1 GCA_019232645.1 Planctomycetaceae bacterium
CTCGTCCTCGGCGTCGACCCGGCCGGCGCTGATCAGGTCGATCTTGTCCCAGGGGGCCCAATGGGTCGCCTCGCCGTGCAGCCCCTGCGCGCGGAAGCCCGCGGGCAGGCAGGAGGCCTTGTGGATGATCCTCGGCCGCGACAGGTCGGGGAGCTGGTCGGCACGCCACGCCTCGGCCGCGATGCCGAAGTCGTAGAGCCCATCGAGCACCGCGCGGGCCTGCGCCTTGGGCAGCGGGTTCGGCCAGATCCCCGGCGCCCGCGCGATCCACCGCATGGCGTCTGCCGGGTGGGCTCCCGTCATCCGGCAGACCAGGTCGCGGACCCCTTGTGGGTCGTCGATCGCGTCGAAGACCACCAGGCGATATGGAGGGATGGTCTTGTCCATCGCTCGACCTCGCTCGCTCGCCGCTTCGCGCGCTCCTCGATATTTTCACATCCCCGCGGTCCTATGTTACCGTGTGAGGAAGAGGAGGTGGGCATGTTGCGCGAGATTCTCTGTGGTCTGATCATGGCGATGGTGGCCGAGCCCGACGGGGCGGTCGAGGCGCGACGGCTCTGGCAGAACGGCCGCTATGCCGAGGCGCTGGAGGCTTACGACGAGTTCCTGGAGGCCCCGCGGGGGTTATCGGCGGCGGCCCGCGCCCGGCTCGTCCTGGGCCGCGCCGACGCGCTGGCCAGCCAGGGTGACTCGGACAAGGCGATCGAGGGGGTCCGGGACCTGGCGCGCGACCAGCCCGACAACCCCGACCTCGCGGCCCGGCTGGCCGACCTGCTGTTCGGCCGGGGCGACTGGGACGGCGCCGAGGCGTCGGTCCGCCAGGCGCTGAAGGCCGACCCCGACCACCTCGCGGCCCGATGGGTCGCGGCCCGGCTCCTGGAGGCGCGGGGCCGTCGCGACGAGGTCGTCCCGGCCTGGAAGTGGTTCATCGAGCGGTACAACGCCCGCCACGACGAGGTCGTCAAGGACGCCGACGCCCTCCTGACCGTCGGCCAGGCCGCCGAGCGCTACTACCGCGCCGTCGCCCGGGGTGACGAGCTGAGCAACTCGCTCAACGACGTCATCAACGAGATCTACGAAGGGGCGATCAAGGCCGACCCGCACTGCTGGCAGGCCCCCTGGCTCGAGGGGCGGCTCTTCCTCTCGGGCTACAACGAGGCGGCGGCCTCGAAGGAATTGACGCGGGCGCTGCAGATCAACCCCAGGGCGGTCGAGGCGCTGGTCACCCTCGGCCAGTCCGAGCTCCAGGGCTACAAGCTCGCCGCCGGGCGGACCAAGGCCGAGCGGGCGCTGGAGATCAACCCGCGCTACGCCCCCGCGTACGTCCTCCTGGCCGACCTGAACATCTCGGACGAGCGGTTCACCGACGCGCTGGCCGCGGCGCGCCGGGCGGTCGCCGAGGACCCGCGGGACGAGGAGGCGCTGGCGAGGCTGGCCGCGTCTTGCCGCTTGCTGGTCGACCCGGTCGGCGCGGCCGTCGCCGAGGCGCTGGCGCTGGCCGACAACCCCCACCCGGCGACCTTCTATGCCTGGCTGGGCGAGCGGCTGGCCGATCGCCGCAAGTACCACGCCGCCGAGCGCGCCTTCCTGCTCGCCGCCGCCGCCGACCCGACCCGCGCCGACGCCCCGATCGGCCTGGGCATGCTCTACATGCAGATCGGCCGCGAGACCGAGGCCCGCGCCCTCTTCGACGCCGCCTTCGCCGCCGACCCCTTCAACGTCCGCGCCGACAACATGATGAAGGTGCTCAAGCACATGGACGCCTACGCCCCGATCGCGTCCGAGCACTACAGCGTCCTGGTCGACCCCAAGCAGGACCAGCTCCTGGGCAAGTACATGGCGCGGTACCTCGAGTCGATCTACGGCGAGCTGACCCGCCGCTTCGGCTACGCCCCGCCGGGGCCGACCCGGGTCGAGATCATGAAGGACCACCAGTGGTTCAGCGGCCGGACGATCGGCCTGCCGTTCGTCCCGACCGTCGGCGCCTGCACCGGCAGGGTGGTCGCGCTGGCCAGCCCCCGCGCCACCAACAAGGCGTTCAACTGGGCGCGGGTGCTCAAGCACGAGCTGGTCCACGTCATCACCCTCCAGCAGACCGAGTTCAACATCCCGCACTGGTACACCGAGGCGCTGGCCGTCGAGAGCGAGGGCTACCCCCGCCCCCAGGAGTGGAACAAGATGCTCCTGGCGCGGGTCCCGTCCCGGTCGAAGCTGCTCAACCTCGACACGATCAACCTCGGCTTCATCCGCCCCAAGGAGCCCGAAGACCGCCAGATGGCCTACTGCCAGGCGCAGCTCTACGCGCAGTACATGCTCAAGCGGTTCGGCCCCGACGCGCTGATCAAGATGCTCGACGCCTACCGCCGCGGCCTGACCACCGACCGCGCCCTCGCCGCCTGCTTCCAGGTCGACAAGGCCGACTTCGAGGCCGCGTACCTGACCTTCCTCGACGGGGTGGTCAAGACGATCCGGACCCGCGTCAGCGAGGAGGAGCCGGTCAAGTTCTCGCGGCTCGAGCGGATGCTCCAGGCCAAGCCCGACGACCCCGACCTGAACGCGCGGATGGCGTATGAGCACTGGGCCCGCCGCGACTACAAGGAGGCGCGGCCGTTCGCCGACAAGGCGCTGAAGCTCCGGCCGCACCACCCGCTGGCCAGCTACGTCAAGGCCCGCCTGCTCACGACCATCGGCGACGACGACGCCGCGCTGGCGGTGCTGGAGCCGGCGCTCGACCCCGAGCGGCCCGACGAGCGGGTCATCGACCTCCTGGCCGAGCTCCAGATGAAGGCCGGCAAGCTCGACGAGGCCGAGCGGCTCTACGAGCTGGCCCGCCGCGACGACCCCTACCACACCAAGTGGATCGCCAGCCTGGCGCGGGTCCACCTCCGCAAGAAGGACAAGGCCAAGTTCCTCACCGACCTGGAGATGATCGCCGACAA
>JAFANO010000632.1 GCA_019232645.1 Planctomycetaceae bacterium
CCACTCACCCCCGCATCGCCCTTTTACTCTTGCGCAAGAACCTCGCCAACCGGCTCCTGTGCGCCAGCCACCACGTGCTCCAGGCCGGCATCAACGCTCTCAGGCGCCGCCGGAACGCATCAGCCCAAAAGGAACGGCAGCAATGAAGACATGCACCGAAATCGCAGCCGGACTCAGGTCAGAGTGGCTCGACCTACTGGAGCGGGATTCCATGGGTGACCCCCGGCTCCACCCAGGCTGGATCCTGGACCCGGCCTCTGGCCCCCGGCCGGTCATCTATACCGAACGCAACCGAACCAGACTCCGCTCCCTGGCCGTGCTGCGCCCCGAACGGACGCGCCCCCTGGGGACCGGCCCATCCCTGGTAAGCTACACCCTGGTGTGCGACCGCCTGATGGGAGACGGCGGGCCCGAGTCCTGTACCGCCTTCGCAGGCGCTCTCGCCAGAAGCCTCGCGTCAGGTGCGGTCGATTATATCCAGTTCAACGACCTGGAGCAGGGAAGCCCACTCTGGGACGCCCTGCACGCGATCGACCGGGAGCACGGCGCGACGTTGCATTGCCACCGCACTCCGCCGGCACGCTGGTGGGTGGACCTGCCCGCGCAACCCGAGCGGTACTGGGCGAAATTTTCGAGCAAGACGAGGGGGTCCCTCAGGTATCGCGTGCGGAAGCTGCAAAAACTCGGCAGCGAGTTCCTCGCCTACACCTCGCCACAGGACATGCCGGCGCTCACCGCCGCGATCACGACCCTCTACCCCAGCACCTGGCAACACCGGCGCCACGGCCTGGCCGGTAGCCCCTACCTCTCCGAGCCCGGGCTCTGGGAGTTCGTGGCCAACCTGGGCGCCCTGCGCTCCTACGTCCTCTGGCTGCAGGGCCGTCCCCTGGCCTACGTAGTGGGGACGCAGTGGAACCATCACTTCATCACCATCGAGACGGGTTACGACACGGCGCATCGCGAGCTGGGGGCCGGCACCGTTCTCACGTATCTGATGCTGGAGGACCTGATCGCACGCCGTTCGCCGCACGTGGTTGACTGGGGGTTCGGTGACTATGACTATAAAAGGGTCTTCAGCACTAGGTCGACCCACAGCGGCCGGGCCCTCCTCGTCGCCCGGCGCCTTCGCCCGCAATGCGTCGCCCGGCTCGCATTCACAGCCCTCGAGGCGCGATTGCTCCTGAGTGCGGTGCTCAAGAGGATCGGGATCTTCCAGCAGGTCAAGCGATTGTACCACAAGGCTTGACCAGCCGGAGTGGTCGGCCACGGGCGGGGTGGCGCCCCGGGAACGCTCAGTCGTCGAGGCTTGCGGCCGGCGGCATCGGCTCGTCGCGCGGCGTCGGCGGGTGGGTGTACCACGCGGGCGTCCCGCCCGGCCAGAGCGGGCCGAGGGGTCCCCCCTCGGCGGGGTCGATCGGCTGTCCCAGCGTCCTGGGTCGGCCGAGCTTCAGGGCGCGGAGCCGCTGGAGATCGCCCCGCGCGGCGGCCCGGCCGGTGTCCCAGGCGGCCCGCGCGGTGTCCTCGGCGGCGTCGGCGGCGGCGGCGTCGGCGGCGGCGACATCGGCGGCGCGGGCGGCGTTGGCGGCGCGGGCGGCGCAGGCGGCGGCGTCCGCGGCGTGGACGGCGGCATTGGCCCAGGCGGCGGCGGCCTCGGCGGCGTCGGCATCGACCCACTCGGAATCGGCGGCGGCCTTGGCCGCGGCGGCGCGGGCGGCGTCGACGGCGCGGGCGGCGGCGCGGGCGGCGTTGGCGGCGCGGGCGGCGGCGCCGGCGGCCCGGACGGCCTTGCCCCCCCGCGCGAACCCCTCGGCGCTGGCGATCGCGTCATCGACCTCGATTTGGCGATACTCGGTCAGGACGTGGCCCAGGGGCTGGACCCGACGCGCGCAGCGGACGGCGAAGGCTACGATGGCGCGGAGGGGCAGTTCGGTCAACTGCTCGTGGAGGTTCTCGCTGCTCATGGCGGTTGTCTCGCTTCGACCCAAGTCCGTCACATCCCGTTCGCGCATGATCCCAGTATGATCCCACTGGCCCGGACGCGCGTCAATCGCGACGCCTCCGGGCCGAGGTGTCGGCGTCCGGCCTGCCACCCCCTCCAGCAGGCGAGCGCCCTGCACCGGGTTCCCCGGCTGGCTCACCGCTCTCGCGGCGCCCTGGATCCGCCTCTCCTGGGTCAGGTTCCCGCGCGCCCTCGTCTCGCTCCTCTCGCTCCTTCCCGAAGCTGCAGGTTTCGGCCGTGGCCCCGTCCCACCACCTGAGGTAGACCCAACAGTCATGTCACAAGGGGCCATTCAGGACCACGCAAGAAGCGTTACGCGGTAAACACTGAGGATTTTCGAGTCAATACCTCGGTCCGCTTGTCGCAAATCACCTCGCATGAGGGCCCCCCTCCTCGGACGCCTCGAACCCGGTGCCGATCAGGGCCGCCAGGGCAGCGACCGCCTCCTCGGCATCGGGACCCCGGGCCTCGATCTCGAGCATCGTCCCGCACGCGGCGGCCAGCACCATCAGGTCGAGGAGGCTTTTGCCGTTGGCCCGGCCCCCCGGACCTTCCAGCCAGATGTCCGCCTGGAACGCGGCGGCCCGCCGGACGAGCTGGTCGGCCGGGCGCAGGTGGAGTCCACTGGCCTGGGTGAATACAACCCGGCGGCGGGCGGTGAGAGGGCCCGGGCCCTGAGGCAGTTCTTGGGTCGCTGCTGTCATGTTGCACCCCTTGGGGCGCGAAGCCACCGGGAATCACAGAAACCAAGCGAGGAGGCCCCTGGCTGCGGCCGGGGGAGGAAGCGCGTGAGACCTCGGCGAGATCCTTGGACAACGCAGTCCTCATTGGGTGGTCGGAACCACGCTGGGCAACGAGGATGCCGAGTTGGAAGGGGAATAGCCCTTCTGGAAGAGCGTGGCCTCCACGAGAGCATGAGTCTCTCAAGGCACTCCGTCGGGAGCCCCCGCTCCAACCAGAGACGCTCGCGACCGGGCCGAAAGGCAGGGATGTCGTGTCAAGCGGCCTCTTGTCGGGCAGGTCGATCCCGAGACTCGTAACCTCGGGGGACGGTACTGGCAAGCCGTCTCCCTCAGGGGATGGTCCTTGACTGCGCCCTTGCATGACTTTGTGTCAGGGATCGTGCAGCGCAATGGAGAGGCCCCATCCGCACGATGAATCGCACGGCGGGGCCGCCATAGCCGAGTCCCCCTGCCCACCTCGAGCGGGGAGGATAATTAATTAATATAAAAGGAAACGGAGCAGGTCAATAGGTAGTGGAATTTTCTGGGTTTATATTCACTCCGAATCGAGTAAAGTTTCCGTTGCCGGCGGTATCGGTGGAAATCGCATCGAAGCTCGCGGGCCCGATGCGACGAGGCACTCCCCGACCGCCCCGCCCTGACGACGTTCGCGCGCCGGACCAGCTCCCCGCCCGGGCGCACCGGATGACCCGTGCGGCGCACCGTCGCGGCCGACAGCGGCCCCCAGGCCTGACCGTCGGGCGACGACCGCGCGCGGTGGCTCGCGCGCATCCCCTCACCCGCCGCGTTGAGGCCGGCGTCGCAAGAGGCCGTCGCGCGTCAGGTCCACCCCGGGCGGCTCCGCGTCGCGCTCCAGGACGACCGCCAGCTCGCCCACATCGACGGTGAATTTCATCGGGGGAGCCGTTCCGGCCACTGTGGCGCCGCCGCGGGCAGGCGAAGTCCAGCCCGGACTGCAACCTGATCGAGCGCGTGTGGTGGAACCTTCATGACCGGATCACCCGCAACCACCAGTTCCAGTCGATGCAGGAGTTGTTGGATCTGACGTTCGCCTGGCTCGGGAGTCGGAATCCCTTCAAGGTCGAAGACACGGTCTACCGCGTCGCCGCGTGATTTACTTTCCTCATTGCGGGGAGCTATTTAGGCTCAGCAAGAGGCTCAGGAGGAGGCAGGTCGCGATCGGGAGTATAGAAGGCCGAGCGCTCGCCGCGAATGACGATGTCGCCCGGCAGGCGTCCCAGGCCGAGCCGCTCGCCGAGCATCCAGAGGACGCCGGCGGCGACGAGCACCAACCCAGCGGCGATCAGGAGTTTTCCCATCAGGAGTTTTCCCATCGGAGGTCGGCGATTCCCCCGTCGCCTGAAGGCGACGGCCCCCTCGCCGCGAATTGATGGCCGGACGCCGGTCGCCCCGGACGAAGCAACAACCGGTCAACGCCTCCGCCCGCCCTTGGCCTCGGGCTTGGCGGTCAGCGGGTCCTCGGGCCAGGCGTGCTTGGGGTAGCGGGCACGCAGGTCCTTGCGAACCTGGAAGTAGGTGGTCGCCCAGAAGCTCCGCAGGTCGTCGGTGATCTGGACGGGGCGGAAGTTCGGACCCAGGAGATGCAGGACCACCGCGACACGTCCCCCCGCGACCCGGGGCGTGTCGGTCCAGCCGAAGAGTTCCTGGAGCCGTACGGCCAGCACGGGGGGCCGGTCGGGCTCATAGGAGAGGCGGATCCGATTGCCGCTGGGGACCGTCAGCGACTCGGGGGCCTGTTCGTCGAGGATCCGGTTCTGGGCGTGCGTGAGCCTCGATTTCAACCCGGGCACCAGCGCCACCCGCCTGACCTCCTCGAGCGAGCGTTTGCCGGCGCAGACCTCTCGCATCAACTCGCCCAGGGCCTCGGGGCCGAACTCGGGCCATTCCAGCTCGGGCATCGCGCGGCGCAGGAATGCCAAGCGGGCCAACCACGTCGCGGCGGCCTCGTCCTCCTGGATCAGGGTCGTCGCGCGGTCGCGCAACGCCTCGGCCAGCGTCCTCGATGCTTCGTCCGCACTGACGGCCGCGTTGCGGTCCTCGCGCAGGGCGAGGTCGCGATACCAGAGCGTGCTGACGCCGACCACCCGCTGGCGCTCGGCATCGAACCGGAGCGAGCGCTCGCGCCGGATCGCCTCGGGGAAGAGTTCCTCGAGCCATTCGAGACGGACGGCGCTGGCGATCCGGACCCGGGCCTCGAGCCTGCCACCCCGGCGATCCTCGCGCGGGTCGAGCGCCACGAAGAACTCGGAGTCGCGGACGACCGACTCGGGCGCCACTCGGACGCCGCGCCCGCCGACCATGACCCCGGTCGCCTCGTCCCCCCGCCTCCTGGCCACGCGATCGGGGTAGGCGAGCAGGACCCAGCGGAGCATCAGCTCCTCGTCGGGCTCGCCGGGCACCATCGCGCCTGCGCCGGGGAGCCGCCGGCTGATCCGGATCAGCTCATCACGGACCTTGGCCACACGCCGGGCCGCGCCGGGGTCGATACCCCGCCCCCGCAGCCGGGGGGCGAAGCGCTCACGCTCCGCCTCGCCCAGCAGGTCGAGACGTCCGAGGAGGTCGGACGCGCCCCGCCCCGAAGGGGGCGACCGACCGTCCGACTCCCCGATCAGGGCGATGTCCTTCTCGGAGAGCAAGGCCGCCAGCGCGGCGCCCTGGTGCAGGAAGCCCTCGGCGGCGGCGGCGATCAGCAGGCGGCCGAGCCGGGGGTGGACCGGCAGCGCGAGCAGTTGAATGCCCAGCGGCGTGAGCCGGCCCCCCCGCGGATCGAGGGCGCCGAGCATCGTGAGCAGCCGCTCGGCCGCGTCGAGGTGTTCCTCCGGAGGCGGCTCGAACCAGGTGAACCGACCGGCATCGGACAGGCCCCAGGCGTGCAGCGCCAGGACGGTGGCGCCCAGGTCGACGCGATGGACCTCGGGCAGGTCGGCCTCGGCCAGGCCGCGCTGCTCGCGCTCCGACCAGAGCCGCAGGCAACGCCCCGGACCCGTCCGGCCCGCTCGGCCCGCGCGCTGCGTCGCCGAAGCACGGCTGATCCGGCCCAGTTCCAGGCGGTCGAGGCCGCGCTGGGGGTCGACGCTGGCGAAACGGGCCAGGCCGCTGTCGATGACCGTCTTGACACCGTCGATCGTCAACGACGTCTCGGCGATGTTCGTCGCCAGGATGACCTTGCGGCGATCGCTCGGGCGCAGGGGGCGCTGCTGGTCCTCGGCGGAGAGCGCCCCATGCAGGGGAAGGACGAGCAAGTCGTCGCGCCGGGCCAGCGGCTCGAGCCGCGCGGCGGCGCGGCGGATCTCCTCGGCCCCGGGCAGGAAGACGAGGATGTCGCCGGGGTCGTCCGGGCCCGCCAGGGCCTCCTCCACCGCCGCGACGATCGCCTGGGGAGCGGCCGGTCGAGTCGTCGGACGATAGGCGACCTCGACCGGGAACGCCCGCCCTTCGACGCTCAGCACCGGGCAGTCGCCCAGGAACCGCGCCACCGGCCCGGCATCCATCGTGGCCGACATGACCACCAGGATCAGGTCGTCGCGGACCGTCTCCCGGACCTCGCGCAGCAAGGCCAGGGCCAGGTCGGTGTGTAGGCTCCGCTCGTGGAACTCGTCGAGCACCACCGCGCCGACGCCTTCGAGGAATGGGTCTCCGACGAGCTGGCGGTTGAGGATGCCTTCGGTCGCGACCCGGAGTCGCGTCCTCGGGCCGATCCGGCGCTCGAAACGGATCTGATATCCCACCTCTTCCCCCACCCTCCAGCCGTTCTCCTCGGCGATCCGCTCCGCCGAGGCCCGGGTCGCCACCCGCCTCGGCTGGAGCAAGACCAGAGCGGGATGCTCGGTGGAGAGCAGGCCCCCCGTGACGATCGCCGCCGGGATGCGCGTCGTCTTGCCCGCCCCCGGCGGCGCGACCAGGACCAGGCGTCGATGCTCCCGGAGACTCGCGAGGATTTCGGGGATTTTGGGGTCGATCGGCAGGGGGATCATGCGTCCGCCAACACCTCGAGAGGCCATGCCATATCAAGGCCACAGGTCCTCTCATCCGGATCCCAGAAAGCTCGTGCGCCCGGCCCGCTGATTTGAAATCTGAGATCTCGCTCATTGAAATCCTAACAGAGTCGCGCAGTCGTGTAAGGGAGTCACCTCCCACCTCAAGCATCAATGGATGGTGGGTAATGCCCAATTGACGCGACTACGGGACTCCCTTCGCTGCGATTCGCGAGCCTGGAGCTGATCACTTCGTGGGGGGAGTGCCACCGGAACCGGCGGCATTGGTAGTCCCTCCGGAGGTGTGGGTCGTCACGGTCTTGGCCGGACTGCTGGCGACGGGTGTTGACGTGGTTTTGTGGACAGAACTGTGGGTCGCGAGACTCTTCGA
>JAFANO010000055.1 GCA_019232645.1 Planctomycetaceae bacterium
AGAACTTGCGGTCGTAATAGATCCGGCTCATCCGCGAGCGGGTGATGAGCTGGTCGCCGAGGATCTCGCGCCAGATCGCGTTGACCTCGTCGCTCTTGGAGAAGAAGCGATGCCCGCCGATGTCGAACCGATAGCCCCTGTACTGGTCGGTCCGGCTGATCCCGCCGACCAAGGCGGGGTCGGCCTCGAGCACGACGCAGGGCTGGCCATGCTTGGTCAGCTCGAGGGCGGCGGTCAGGCCAGCCGGCCCGCCTCCGGCGATCACCGTGCGATTGGAGGTGACGATCGCTTCGCCTTCGGGTTCCTCAACCTTCGTCCAGCGGTGGGGCGGCAAACCCGTGCGAACCTGGTCCATCCGCGACGCTTCGGTATCCATCCGGAACTCCCATTCCTTGGGGGTACGACCTGTGTCGCCGACTGCTCGTCCTGGCGCGCGACTCTCTCGTCTCGACCCGACTCGGGCGAGTTGTGTCATAATTCCCCGGGATGGTCAAGTCCTGGGGGACGAGCCCTCGTCGGGGCGTCGGACGAATCCTGATCTACGGCCTCAACATCGGATGGCCCAAGTACTTCGTGGGCCGCCGCGCGGCACATTGAACCCCAGGAAAGTGAGTGGGTGGACGCACGCTTGAGAGCCGCTCGCGACTTCAGGGAAGGAAAGGTTTTCCAACGGGCGCGTCGCCGGGATCGAAGACGACCACCCCGCAGGAATCTCGGGGAGTGGCGGAGGGTGATTGACTCCTTCCCAGCGGCGATTAGAATAGGACCTGTCGCATAGATGAAGGGCGCATAGCTCAGTCGGCTAGAGCGCACCCCTGATAAGGGTGAGGTCCGAAGTTCGAATCTTCGTGCGCCCATATCTCAAGCGATCTTAATCCTCGTCCTCAATCTCCTCCTCATCAACTTCGGGCTCGGCGTCTTCTTCTTCCTCCAATTCGTCTTCTTCTTCAATCGCGGGGGTCTCCTTGACCGCGACGGGCGACGCGGTGACGGCGGGCCGGGGGATGGCCGCACCCAGGCCGGGGGCATTGTCGGGCATCGGCTCCTTGACCTTCTGGACGAAGTGCGTCCCCTTTCCCTTGGCAGTCAGCTCGGCGGCGCGGGCCTCGGCGGCCTCCTTCTGCGAGTACTCAAAGGTGCCGACCGGCTTGAAGGCGTCGTTCATCACGACCCAGACGATCCGCAGCCGGGCGGCGGGCTTGGCCGGCTTGGCCGCCTTGGCCTTCTTCGCGGGCGCCTTCTTCTTGACGCGGCGGACTTCCCCCTCCTCATCCTCGATGTCCTCGACCAGGTCTTCCGACTCATCCTCCATCGGGTCGAGGGGTTCCGCGGCCTCGTTCTGGCGGCGGAGCTCCAGCCGATTCAGCGGTTTCCCAGCCATGAAACCGTCCTTCGCTTGAGGGAACGCTCGAGATCACGGTGACGTGGCATCATCCCGCACGACCCCGCACGGGCGGCCATGCCCCTATGGTAATCGAAAGACCCGAGGGTTGACTAGCGCTTCGAGGGGCTCAGAGGGCGGGGCGGCCGAGCCCCACCGGTCGTCGGAGGCGGAGGCCACCCCCGGCGAGGCCATCGCGCGTCCCGATCTCCCGCGCGATGTGAGCCAAGAGGTCTTCGGGGTGGTAGGGCTTGGTCAGGAAGTGGCGGACGCCCAGGGCGTCCAGGTCGCGCTCGTGGTCCAGGAGAATGGCCGCGCTGCAGACCATCATCCGCTGATCGGGCTGGCCGCGCTTAATCCGGCGGCAGACCTCGACGCCGGAGAACCCCGGGAGGTTGAGGTCGACCAACACCAGGTCGAACGGCCCCGAGTCGAAGAACCGCTCGACTCCTTCCGGCCCGTCGCACGCCTCGACAACTTGAAAGCCCTCGTATCGGAGGAAATCGGCCACCAGGCTGCGGAGCAGGTCTTCATCCTCGACCAGTAGAAGAGAGGCTTGGCGATTGGCGCTCATCGTTTCCTCCTGAAACGAGAACCCGGGGCGAGGGACCGTCACGCCGCGGTACCTCCTGTACGGATCGCGGCGTATGGTAGCCATCGAACCGTCCCGCGCCCACGTCAAAAACCTCGGGAGGCAAACGTGCCTGAACAGGATTGATGTCCGCCTGTTCTTCAGGGCGTAACCGAGCGATTCCCAGGAGAGACAGGCGAATCTCACGAGAAAAACGCTCCACTTCAGGCATGTTTGCCAACCTCGAAAAAAACCGGAGCGGCACCTCCGACCCGATCCGGCCGTCGCGGGATTCGTAAGGACGCGTCCGGCCGCCCCTGGTCACGTCGGCGCGGGCATGGCCATGCCCTGGAACTCGGCCGGCGCGCCTGGCACACTGCACTCCGAAGGCTCGGCCCGTCGCGAGCCGACCCCGACCGGACCCACCGAGGACCCCGACCGATGCCGCGCCCCGGCCTACGGATCCTGATCCCCGCCCTCCTGCTCGCACACGCCTCCTCGGCGGCCGACTCGGGCTTCACGCCCCTGTTCGACGGCAAGTCGACGGAGGGGTGGACCACCGTCGGCGGGAAGCCGGGCAACTGGCTCGTCCGAGACGGCGAGCTCGTGACCAAGGGGAAAGGGGACGGCTGGATCAGCACCGACAAGACCTTCGATGACTTCGTGCTCCGGCTCGAATACCTTGTTAGGCCCGGGGGCAACTCGGGCGTCTTCATCCGCTCGCCCCGGTCCGGCGACCCGGCCTACACCGGCATGGAGATCCAGGTCCTCGACGACGACGATGACCAGTACAGGGAACTCGAGCCATTCCAGTACACCGGCTCGATCTACGGCGTCGTCGCCGCCCAGCGGGGCCACACCAGGAAGCCCGGCGAGTGGAACCAGATGGAAATTACCGCCCAGGGCCCGAAGGTCGTCGTCAAGCTCAACGGCGCCGTCATCGTCAACGCCAACCTCGCTCGGCACGCCGACGCGTCCCAACAGCACCCCGGCATCCTCCGGACCGAGGGCTATCTCGGCCTGCAATCCCACTCGGACGAGGTCCGGTTCCGCAACATCGAGATCAAGGAGTTGGATTGAGCGCCGGCCGGCGAGGCCGAAGGAGGACTCCAGGCGTCAGGAGGAGGGGAGTTCCGGGACTGGCAGGCTCGCCGGCGGGGCGGGCGCGGGCTTGGAAGGCTTCGAGCCGTCCCTCCGGTCGACACCCAGGACCTGGCAGACGTAGGCGATCACGACGTGTTTCGTGACGTTGAGCCCGATGATCCCCAGGAGCGGCCCGAATTGGAACAGCCAGATGTTCAGGGCGATGCACGCCACCAGGCCGAGCAGGGACGCCAGCGTGAGTTGGAATGGGGGTCTCTCCATAGGTTGCATTATGGGCGCGATCGCGCCGGGCGAAAAGAGAAAAAGCGAGCGACCTCGGCTCAACGCGCGATTTGCCAAATCGTTCCGGCCGAACGGGCTGGGGAGGTTCGGTTCCCCCTGGCGGAAGCGGGACGCGACGTTTAGGATTGAGCACATCGTGGGGGCAGGGCCGGGTCGGGCTTCGAGCCGGCCGGGATCCCTCCCCTCTCGCTCGGGCATCTCGGGGGTTCTTCCCGGGCATCCATCGACCGCCGTTGAGCACGACTGAATCATGGCGACTCCGACGATTACCCGGCCGGAATGGAGCACGGTCATCGACCCGGTGCTCCAGAAGGAACTGGAACAGCACGTCCTGGTCACGTCCTGGGACAAGCTCCTGGGGATGATCGACACCGTGTACAACTGGGGCCGGCGGTCGAGCCTCTGGCCACTCGGGTTCGGCCTGGCCTGCTGCGCGATCGAGATGATCTGCACGGCGTCGAGCCGGTTCGATATCGCGCGGTTCGGCGCCGAGGTGTTCCGGGGCTCGCCCCGCCAAGCCGACGTGATGATCGTCTCGGGCACCGTCACCAAGACGATGATGCCGATGATCACCCGGCTCTACGACCAGATGCCCGAGCCCAAGTACGTGATCTCGATGGGCGCCTGCGCCACCGGCGGCGGCCCGTTCAAGGAGGGCTACAACGTCGTCTCCGGGATCGACAAATTCCTCCCCGTCGACGTCTACATCCCCGGCTGTCCGCCGACCCCGCAGGCGCTGCTCAACGGCGTGATGATGCTCCAGAAGAAGATCGACGGCGAGCGGCTCGACATCCCGGCGCTGGGCAAGCAAGGCAATACCCCCTGGTATCGCAAAGACATCGAGCGCGACGTCCCCGTGCCGGTCCTCGGCCCCGACCTGATCGACCTGAGGCTGGTCGAGGTGAGCGCCGAGAAGACGGCACAGGGCTTGGTCGAGGCCCGCGAGGCGACCCTGGTCAAGCCCGCCAAGATCCTCGCCCCCCAGCCCGAGCCCGATGCCTCGACCGACGGCGAGCCCGCGACCTCCCCCGCCCCCGCCGCGGCCAAGGGGCCGAGCAAGATCGACCTGATCCGCGCCAAGTCCCGGGGCGAGGCCGCGCCCGCCGCGACGAATGCCGATGCCGCCCCCGCGCCGGCCAGGCCGGCCGCCAAGCCCGCCAAGAAAGCCAAGCGGGCCGAGGCGCGACCCAGCCTCGTCTGGCTCGGCGTCGAACGACTCCGCGAGCTGGCCGGCCGGATCAACGACCGCTTCGGCGCCGGCACCGTCGCCATCGTCCAGGCCGCCCTGCTCGTCGAGCCCGGCAAGCTCGTCGAGGTCGGCCACTTCCTCCGCGACGAGGACCCGATCCGCTTCGACTACCTGGCCAGCCTCCAGAGTGTCCACTAC
>JAFANO010000152.1 GCA_019232645.1 Planctomycetaceae bacterium
GTCCTGCATGATCTCCTGGATCACGATCGTCATCTTGTCGGCGCCCCGGAGATCGACGAGCGGCCGCGCCCCCTGGTTCAACGCGATCATCCGCTTCTGGATCAGCGTCGAGAGCTTGAACCGGCCCCCGACCTTGTTCACGATCAGTTCTTCCTTCAGCTCGTCGAGCATCGAGGGACTATCCTCCACATCCGTAGGTCTTCAGCATGACAATGAAATTTTGTACACAGGGATCGAGTTCATCATTTATCAACTGGACGTCGTACCAGTGCGCCTCGGCGAGCTCCTCGCGCGCCTTGCGGAGGCGGCGGAGGATGGCGGGCTCGTCCTCCGTCCCCCGGAGCCTCAGGCGGCGCTCGAGCGTCCGGAAGTCGGGGGCCTTGATGAAGACGAAGAGGGCGGTCGGGGACAGGTGGCGGATCTGGAGCGCCCCCCTGACCTCGATCTCCAGGATCACCGACCGGCCCGCGGCGAGGGCGTCGAAGACCGGCACGGAGGGGGTCCCGTAGAGATTCGCGTTATATTCGGCCCATTCCAGGAACTCGCCGCGATCGACGTGCCCGCGAAACCCGTCGCGATCCATGAAGTAGTAGTCGACCCCGTCCCGCTCGCCGGGCCGGCGCTCCCGCGTCGTCGCCGAGACGGAGAGCTGGACGTCGAGATCGGCGCGGCCCAGGGCGCCGCGGATGACCGTGCTCTTGCCGCAGCCCGACGGGCCCGAGACCACGATCAGTTGCCCTGGCAAGTGTCCCCTCCCCTCAACCCACATCGGCGGGGCCCCCAGGCAGCGCGGGATCACTCGACATTCTGGATCAACTCCCGGACCTTCTCCAGGAGCCCCTTGGTCTCGACGACGCCCCGGCAGATCTCGACGTCGTTGGCCTTCGAGCCGATCGTGTTGACCTCGCGGCCCATCTCCTGGACGACGAACTCGAGCTTGCGGCCCGAGCTCTCGGGCTCGTGGATCACGTCGACGTACTGCGCCAGGTGGGCGCGGAGGCGGACGATCTCCTCGGCGATGTCGGCGCGCTCGGCGAGGATGGCGACCTCGCGGATCACGTCTTTGGGCTCGACGGTCACCCCCTGCTCTTGCACCAGCGCCTGGAGCCGTTCGACGAGCCGCGCCTGATACGACGCGACGACCTCCGGCCCTCGCTCGCTGATCCGGCCGAGCTGGGTGGCGATCTCCTTGCCCAGGAGCAACAGCTCGGCGGCCATGGCCCGCCCTTCCTCGGCGCGGGTCGCTTGGAGCTTGGCCAGCGCCTCGGACACCACCGCGGCCAGCGCCGGCCAGTCGTCGTGCGGGTCGTCCGTCGCGACCTTCCGCTCCTCGACCACGCCGGGCAGGGCGAGCAGCGACGCCAGATCGGGCGGCGGCGCCGACGGCTCCTGCAGGTGCCGGAGCTGGTCGCGATAGCTGGCCAGCACCTCCAGGTTCAGCCGATAGTCTCCCGCCCGTCGCGGCCGTTCCACGCGGAGGGTCATCTGAACCGTCCCCCGCCGGATCGTCTCGCGGACGAGCCGTTCCAGGTCGGGCTCCAGCGACCCGTAGGGCTCGCTGATCCGGGCACTCATCTTGAGGTGCCGGTTGTTCACCGTCCGCACCTCGACCTCGACCGACCAGCGCTCGTCCTGGAGCCGGGCCTCACCGAATCCGGTCATGCTCAGCAGCACGGCAGATCTCCGAGTCGTCCGTCGCCGGGGAGTCGGTCGCCACCGGGCGACGGGACGGGACTCGGCCGTCTCGGACGCGCGGGCCTGCGCACGTCCTCCCCTCGCGGGCGACCGATGGCGGGCGACGGGCTACTTCGACTTGGGGGCCTCGTCCTCGGGGATCGCCGGCAGGCTCACGGGCGACGGCGTGGATGACCCCGAGCGGGCCGGCGTGGTCGGCGATGACGTCGGGGCGGAGGGCGAGCCCTTGCGCGAATCCTTGGCCTTGCCGCCGGGCACGGCCGGGGCCTCGCGGGTGACCTTGGTGCTGGTCGACTCGGTGCCCCAGGCCGATTCGCCCCCGCGGTTGGCGAGGATGACCAGGAGCATGCTCAGGAGGATCCAGAAGCCCGCGACGATCATGGTGACCCGGGTGAACACGTCGCCGGCCTTGGTGCCGAAGGCGCTCGACCCGCCCGTGCCGCCGAAGGCGCCGGCCAGGCCGCCCCCCTTGCCGCGCTGGATCAGGACCAGGCAGATCAGGAAGAGCGAGGTCAGGACCAACAGGGAATTCAGGATGCCGCTCAAGATCGCCACGGCGTGTGTCCTTGCGAACGGGAGAGAACTTGCGGGATTGTCCACGATTGACGTCCGGGCCCCGGCCCGGGCCGCCCGTCCCCCACCCTCCCGCTGATCCGGGGGGTGGGGGCCGATCGCTCGCTCGAGGGGCGGCGCGGCGGGGCCTGCCGGGGCGTCAGCCCTTGCCCTTGGCCGTCACCTGCCGCGCCGCCGTGACGATCCCGAGGAAGTCGCCGGCCTTGAGGCTGGCGCCGCCGACGAGCGAGCCGTCGATGTCGGGCGCCGCCAGCAGCTCGGCCGCGTTGTCGGGCTTGACACTCCCCCCGTATTGGACGACGACCCGGGCGGCGATGGCCTCGCCGTGGGCGTTCGCCAGCCAGGTGCGGATGAATGCGTGGACCGCCTGCGCCTGCTCGGGGGTGGCGGTCAGGCCGGTCCCGATCGCCCAGACGGGCTCATACGCCAGCACGACGCCCGCCATCTGCTCGGCGGTGAGCCCGGCGAGCGAGCCGGTCAACTGGCCGCCGACGACGTCCTCGGTCTGGTTGGCCTCGCGCTCCTGGCGCGTCTCGCCGATGCAGACGATCGGGATCAACCCGACGGCCAGCGCCGCGTGGAGCTTGGCGTTGACCTGCGCGTCGGTCTCGCCCAGGCCGTGCCGCCGCTCGCTGTGGCCGAGGATGACGTACTTGCAGCCGGCATCCACGAGCATCGCCGGACTGACCTCGCCGGTGAACGCTCCCT
>JAFANO010000191.1 GCA_019232645.1 Planctomycetaceae bacterium
CTCCTCCAGCGCGACCGGCGGGTCTCGACGTAGAAGGCGCTCCCCGAGCGGACGTCGTCGAACCCCCTGGCCAGCTCCAGGCGCCCCCGGGGGAACGGCAGCGGGACGGCCAGCGTGTAGAGCGCGCGGGGGATCAGGAACAGCTCGCCGTCGAGGTGCCGGATCACCGCGACCATGCTGTCCAGCAGCGCGCCGCGGAAGCCGGTCTCCATGAGCATCAGGGTCACGGCGAACGCCGTCCCCGCCACCGACGCCGCCAGCCGGACCTTGTTCTCGGTCAGGTTCCGCCAGGCCAGGGGCACCGTCGATCGTCGAAACATCGGTCTGGTTCCGTGCGCCGGGTGGGGCGACCGGATCTCCTTCAGAACAGGTCGGCCGGGTTGGCCGAGCGGACCTTGCTGACCGTCAGCAGGGCGGCGAACAGGCTGACGACGACCGCGAGCACCAAGGCGAGCCCGAGGTTCATGGCCGTGAGCTGCATCGGGATGCCGGCCAGGGCCTGGGTCGCCCGGTAGAGCGCGTACCCGAGGGCGACGGCGGGGGGATACGCCACCAGCGAGTACATCAGCCCTTGCGCGAGGACGACGGCCGACAGATAGCCGTTGGTGTAGCCCATGGCCTTGAGGGTCGCGTATTCCTCCAGGTGGCTGCGGATGTCGTTGGAGAGGACCTGGTAGACGACGACGGCGGCCACGATCATCGCCACGAACACGCCGAAGGCGAAGATCTTGCCGGTCGAGGTCTGGTTGACCCACTGGTCGGTCTCGCGCCCGAGGAGCTCGTCGCGCGCGAGCACGACGACGTCGGGCGGCAGCAGCGCCCGCAGGCGGCGGACCGTCCCGGCGGCGGTCCCCGGCCGGACGGCGAGCAGGCCGAGGCTAACCTGCTCGACCGTCGGCCAGGGGCAGAGCCGGACGAAGTTCGCGTCGCTGCAGAGGACCGAGGCGTCGGCGCCGAAGCCGCGCTCGAGGGGGTACCCGCCCACGACCTCGACCGCACTCCGGTTCATCTCCCAGCGGGGGTGCCTTTCGCGGAGCTGCCAGCCGAAGTCGGGGTTGGACAGCTCATCCATCAGCAGCCGGTCGTCGAGCCGGAGGAGCGGCCGGGCCGCCTCGACCCGGCCCCGGATCGGCTCGCGGAACGGGTTGCGGTCGAGGTCGATGCCGATGGCCAGGAGCTCGCGGCGCTGGCGCGGCCGGGGCCGCTTGTCGCCCAGGAGGAATTGCCGGATCGCGCCGGGTGGCTTGTCGGTCACCGAAGGGGGCTTGTCGGGCGGATAGGGCGGGCAGCGCCACATGGCGAAGAGCAGGTAGAGCGGCCGGGCCGCGACGACCGAGTCGAGCGACTCGGCCTGGCGGAGCCGCTCCCTCGGCAGCGCGCCGGTATCGTACACCGTATCGTACACGGGGGAGACCAGCGCGACATCGAAGTCGAGCTGGTCATAGAGGTTGGTCGCGGTGCTCCGGACCGCGCCGAAGAAGCCGAGCTGGAGCAGCACCATGACCACCACGAAGGTGATCCCGGCGATGGCGGCCAGCGAGCGCGCCCCGCCGTGCCGGACATTCCGGAGCGCCAGCGGCGGGGTCCGGCCCCCGGGGACGCGCGCGGCGATCGATGCCCCGATCATTGCGCCCCCGAGTCCCGAGCCTGACGCCGGATCGCCACGTCGACCTGCATGTCTACCAGACGCGAGGCCGGCGCGGGGTCGTCGATCTGGACGGTGACCTCCACGACGCGGCGATCGACCGGCGCCGTCGGGTCGAGGCTGTAGATCTTGTTCCGCGCGACGACCGAGCCGACGCGGGTGACCTTGCCGCCGACCGTACGGCCCAGGATTGTCACCTCGGCCGGCGCCCCGACCTCGACGTCGAGCACGTCGGACTGGAAGACCTCGGCCCGTGCCACCATCGTCCCGACGTCCCCCAGGAAGAGGAGCGGGCCGCTGCTCACCTCGCCCTGATGGGCGGCCACCTGCAGGACCTTGCCCGCGATCGGCGCCCGCACGACCGTCAGGTCGAGGGCGGCGTTCGCCAGCGCCACCTGCCGATCGAGGACCTGGCTCTCGGGGGAGTCCTCGGCGACCTCCCGGTCCTCGAGGGCACGCTGGCGGTCGAGCAGCTCCAGGCTCGTCTCCAGCTCCTTCAGCTCGATCTCCGACCGGGACAGCTCGGTCTTGTACTGACCCGAAGCGATCTCCCGCGCGACCGCCTGGCCCGGGACCAGGCTCGGCCCCGACTCGGCCGGCCTGGCGTCCTTGCCCTCCCCCTGGACCTTCGACCTGAGGTAAGCGACGAGCGAACGGAGGTTGTCCAGCCGGGTCTGCTTGAGCCGATCGAACCGCTCGCGCTCGAGCTTCAGCTCATCGCGGCGGAGCTGGCGGCGAAACTCGGCGGCCTTCTTCTGGGCCTCGGCGACGGCGAGCTCCTGCTCGCGCTGGGCGTGCCCCTCGAGGACCGCCAGGGCCGCGCCGGCCGCGACCGCCTGGCCCTCGGCGACCAGGACCTGCTCGATCCGGGCACCGGGCTGGGCGCCGACGACGACGAGGCCGGAGGCCGGCTCGAGCCGCGCCAGGGCGCGGACCTCCGGGCGGGCGATCGGCCTGGCCGTCGTCGGAGATCGATCGTCGGCATGCCCGCGCCCCTCTAACAGGGGCAGCCCGAGCTTCCAACCCAGGAGGACCACTGCCCCGGCGGTGGTCGCCAGAAAGATGGTTTGCGCCCTCCGGCGCGACGATCGGCGGTCTTGAGGGTCCATCACGAAGGGGCTCCGTCACGCGCGCTTCGCTTCCATCAGAGATTGCTCCCGGGGATGACGAGCCGTCCCGGGGTCCCTCGCTCCTCAAAAGAGTAGCGTCCCCAAGAACGATCGCAAACTGATCAGATTACCACGAAGGGCACTGTCCAGGAAGACGATCGCCGTGCGAGCCGGTGACCGCAAAAACCCGCCGCAAGCCGCCCCGCTTGAGCGGGAGCGGTGAGGAGGGTTGATCCCGATGGTTTTCACCTATTTTGATGCGTAGACCCTGCTGTCGGGCCTTTCTCTCTGCCGGTGCCCGGACCAGAGGACGGCGGCCGGGTGGCCGGTTGCACCCGCAGGCGCCGGGAAAGACGGGAGCCCGTCCCGGCGTCCCCCTGTTCGACCGGAGGGGGACGCCGGGACGGGCCCGGAATGGGAGGAAAAGTTGACTGGGACGGTGGTCAGGTGCCGAATTCGGGCCGACGCGACGAGAGCTGCGCCTGGAGCCGCTGGATGATCGACGAGTGCATCTGCGAGACCCGCGACTCGCTCAGGCCGAGCGTCGCGCCGATCTCCTTCATCGTCAGCTCTTCGTAATAATAGAGGATGATGATCAGGCGTTCGTTCCGGTTCAGGCCCTTGGTGACCATGCGCATCAGGTCTTTCCGCTGGAGCCGCCGGGTGGGGTCCTCCCCCTTCTTGTCCTCGAGGATGTCGATCTCGCGGACGTCCTTGTAGCTGTCGGTCTCGTACCACTTCTTGTTCAGGCTGATGAGGCCGACGGCGTTGGCGTCCATCGCCATCTTCTCGTACTCGTCGAGGGGCAGGCCCAGCCGCTCGGCGAGCTCGGCGTCCGTCGGGGGCCGGCCGTGCTGGGCCTCGAGCGCCTTGCGGGCCTCTTCCATCTTGGTGTGCTTGGACCGGACGAGCCGCGGGACCCAGTCCATGGTCCGCAGCTCGTCGAGCATGGCGCCCCGGATCCGGGGGACGCAGTAGGTCTCGAACTTGACCCCCCGGTTCAGGTCGAAGGCGTCGATTGCGTCCATCAGGCCGAAGACGCCCGCCGAGATCAGGTCGTCGAGGTCGACGCCTTCGGGCAGCCGCTGCCAGATCCGCTCGGCGTTGTACTTGACCAGGGGGAGATACCGTTCGACAAGACGATTGCGCAAGGGCGTGGTGGGGCGTTCCTTGAACTCCCGCCAGAGTTCCGTCACGTCCACGTCCAGCTTGGTTGACATTCCTGACCTCCGTGTCGGCTGCGCGTTGAGGGGGGCACATCCATGTGCAGAGGGGAGCCGTCGAGGCCGGTGTCACCCGGGTCGTCGACGCCGCGGGGAACGCCCGGCGCCCGACCTACGGCCGTCGGGCACCACGTCCCACCCCCATTCCCGCTCGCGGTCCAAGGAACCCATCCCACAGTTCTTATCGGACAACCGGCGGGACCGGCTTGAGCGGCGCCGCCAAGACGTCCCTCACAATCGACATGCCCTCCGGGGGGCCTCCCGGCGGCCCGACCGAACGGCGAGGGCCTTGGAGCTCAGCGAGCGACCCGGCTCAGCGCCCAGCGCGCCGCCAGGGCGGCGAAGAAGCCGGGGCGGCGGCCCATGGGCTGGCGCTCCTCGATCAGGTCGCGTGCCAGGCGGCGCACGCCGCGCGAGGCGATCGCGCCGGGATACTCCAGCACGAACGGCCGACGCAGCCGGACCGCCTGCGGCACGTGGGGGTCGGCGCGGACGTGTCCCAGGGGCGTGACGACCGCCCCCAGGAACTGGCGGCTCGTCGCGGCCAGCCGGGCCAGGACGTCCGAAGCCTCGGCCGCCGAGGCCGCCTGGTTGACGACCGCGCGCAGCCGACCCGGGCCGGCCAGCTTGCGGAACCGGCCGATCACGGCGTGCGCATCGGCCAGCGAGGTCGGCTCGGGGGTCGTGACGATCGCCACCAGGCTGGCCGCCGCGGCCAGCGTCGCGACGCCCTCGCCCAGGCCCGAGCCGACGTCCACCAGCACGAAATCGGACCCCGCTTCCAGCTCGGCCAGCTCGGCGACCAGCCGCTTCGGGCCGTCGCCCAGGACCTCGACCAGCGTCCGCATCGCGTGCGCCCCGGGGAGGATCCGGATGCCGCACGGGCCCGTCACGAGCGCGTCGGCCAGCGGGCCGCCGCCCGAGAGGACGTCCCCCAGGTCGCTCGCCGGCGCCAGGCCGCAGAGCAGGTCGATGTTGGCCAGCCCCAGGTCGGCGTCGACCAGGACGACCCGCTGACCCGCCTCACCCAGCGCGATCGCCAGGTTCAGCGCCAGGTTCGACGTGCCCACGCCCCCCTTCCCGCTGGTCAGGACCAGCGACTGCGCCTTGACCGGCTCCAGCGCCCTGCCCCCCGCGGGCGGGGGATCGGCCAGCGCCACCGCCGCGGATCGCGCCTGGACCACCTGCCTCAGTCCGTCGGCTTGGTCGGACATAATCATCCCTCAAGGGTCACGCGGAAGTGGGACCCGCCCACCCGGATCGATGCGAGCGCCGAGGGTGGGCCCCGCCCACCCGAGGCACCTCACGCGGCACGACCGATCGGACGAAGATTATCGATTTTAGTAAATCATCAGCC